>JABSSV010000099.1 GCA_013213875.1 Lysobacterales bacterium | reverse complement strand
CGAGCACATCGATAAAGCGTTGTTTGGCGCCAATGCGCGGCACAGACAGACTTTCCATCATGGTCAGCGCCTGCGTCTGCAGGTAGTTGCTGCGCAGGCACAGCTGCTCCACCTCATCGGTCATTTCCGCCAGCAGCTTCGCTCGGGCCGCCGCTTTCAGCGTGCCGTTACGTGTGGCCTGGTCCAGCAGAATTTTGATATTGACCTCATGATCCGAACAATCCACACCGGCCGAATTGTCAATAAAGTCGGTATTGACGCGGCCGCCTGCGCGGGCAAACTCGATGCGGCCCAGCTGCGTGATGCCCAGGTTGCCGCCCTCACCCACCACGCGGCAACCGAGTTCTTCGCCGTTTACCCGCAGCGGATTATTGGCGAGATCACCCACATCGGCATGGCTCTCCCGAGATGATTTGGCGTAGGTTCCGATACCACCGTTCCAAAGCAGGTCCACGTCGGCCTTCAACAATGCCTTGATCAGGGCGTTGGGCGACAGGTGCCGATCTTCCACGCCCAGCCACTCACGGACCGGCCGACTCAGCGGGATGGTTTTGTCCTGGCGTGAAAAAATACCGCCGCCCTTGGAGATCAGCTCGCGATTGTAATCGGCCCAACTGGACCGGGGCATTTCAAACAGCCGCTTGCGCTCGCGGTAGGACAGCTTCGGATCCGGCTCCGGATCCAGAAAGATATGCAGATGATTAAAGGCGGCCCGCAGACAGATCTGCCGCGAGAGCAGCATGCCGTTGCCGAACACATCCCCGCCCATGTCGCCGATACCTACCACGGAAAACGGCGTTTTCTGGATATCCGTACCCAGCTCCCGGAAGTGCCGTTTGACCCCTTCCCAGGCACCCTTGGCCGTAATGCCCATGCCCTTGTGGTCATAGCCTACGGAGCCACCGGAAGCGAAGGCATCGCCCATCCAGAAGCCCCGCTCCAGGGCGATTTCGTTGGCAATGTCTGAAAAGCTGGCGGTCCCCTTATCGGCTGCTACCACCAGATAGGGATCGTCATCATCGCGCCTGACCACCTGCTCGGGCGGGATCACTTTCAGGTCGTTCAGGTTGTCCGTAATATCCAGCAGACCGTTGATAAAAATCCTGTAGCAGGCGATACCCTCTGCCATGATGGCCTCGCGACCACCGCTCTCCGGCAGGTGCATAGGTACGAAACCGCCCTTGGCGCCTACCGGCACGATCATGGTGTTTTTAACGTTCTGCGCCTTCATAAGCCCCAGCACCTCGGTCCGGAAATCTTCCCGCCGGTCTGACCAGCGGAGGCCACCACGTGCGACAAGGCCAAAGCGCAGATGAACCGCCTCAAATCGCGGCGAATAGACATAGATCTCGCGAAGCGGGGCCGGTTCCGGTAGCTCGTCAATATTGCGGGTGTCGAATTTCAGGGCGAGTGCCGGCTTGTCACTGCCATCCGCATTGCGCTTATAGAAATTCGTCCGCAACGTACTTTCAACCATATTCAGGAAACGGCGCAGAATGCGATCTT
>JABSSV010000098.1 GCA_013213875.1 Lysobacterales bacterium | reverse complement strand
TATGGAGCGCCCAGTGGCCTGAACAGCCCGCGAGCCCACCCACATTGTCTGCACCAGAGCAGCGACTCACCATTGGCTATCTGTCGGCTGATTTTCATCGCCATCCAACGGCCTATCTCAGCGCCGGCCTCTTCGAGGCACATGACCGTAGCCGCTTTCGGATCCTGGCCTATGCCAATGGCCCGGACGACGGCAGCGCCATGCGCCAGCGACTGGTCAAGGCCTTCGATGAGTTTATCGATCTCAAAGGCATGAGCCCCAGCGAGGCCGCCGCACGCATGCGTGCTGACGGTGTTGACTTGCTGGTCGATCTGAAGGGACACACGCTGGACGCCGCACCAGAAATTCTGGCGCTACGCCCGGCGCCTGTTCAGATACATTATCTGGGCTATCCGGGCACGCTGGGCGCGCCCTGGATTGACTATCTCATTGGTGATGCCTGGGTGACCCCACCGGAGCACGCGGACAGCTACCAGGAGACACTGGTGCGCCTGCCGGACAGCTATCAGATCAATGATCGCCAGCGGCCGCTGCCCGCCGCCAGCGGCAGCCGTGAGGACCATGGGCTGCCAAGGGACGGCATCGTACTGTGCTGTTTCAACAATGCCTGGAAGTTCAATCAGGATACGCTGGATTGCTGGCTGCACATTCTACGTGCGGCACCGGAGACCGTGCTTTGGCTGCTGGGGCGGGAGGGCAGCCACCTGGCAGCCAAATCTTTGCGGTCCTATGTGCAGGCGGCGGGCATCGCACCGGAGCGCTTGATATTCAGCAAATCGCGCCCGCTGGAAGCCTATCTCGCCCTTTACCACCACGCCGATCTGTTTCTGGATAGTTGGCCCTACAACGCGCACACCACCGCGTCCGATGCCCTGTGGATGGGCTGTCCGGTGCTCAGCTGGCCGGGAACCACCTTCGCCAGTCGCGTGGGCGCCAGCCTGCTGGCCGCCTGCGAGATGCCGGAGCTTATCTGCCGGGACCGCGCCCACTATCGTGAGCGCGCCCTGGACCTGATCGCCGCACCGGAGCAGCTGCGGCAATACCGCGAGCAGCTGATTCAGTCACGCGGGCAGCTGCCCCTGTTTGATACACAAGCCACCACCCGCGCGCTGGAAGCAGCCTACGAGGAGATGGCCCGGCAATACCGGGCCGGGCGGCGCGACGCCTTCGATGTGCCGCCCGCTAGGGCTCGCTAGCCTTTATTCGGGTTTGCGAAAACGCAAGGTCATGCGATCGGACTCGCCGATGGCCGCGTACTTCTCCCGATCCTTGTCACCCAGCTCGTAGCTCGGAGGCAGCGTCCAGACACCCTCTGGATGGTCACGGGTATCCAGCGGATTGGCATTCACTTCCGAGGCCGCATCAAATTCCAGGCCAGCCTCCGCAGCCAGCGCTTTGACGTGGGCTTCCGGCACATAGCCCCAGGGTGCAGTCTCTGCCGCATCACTGCCCTCGGCCGCGCGGTGCTGCACCACGCCCAGCACCCCGCCGGGCTTCAGCACGCGCGCAAACTCCGCAAACATATCTTCCTCCATATTGCCGGCTACCCAGCCGTGCGTGTTGCGGAAGGTAAGAATCAGGTCATAGCTGTCGTCCGCGCCCAGCGATGCGGAAGCCGGTGGTGAAAAATACACCATCTCTACCTGGTCATAGATCTCGGGGTTGGCATCAAACTTTGCCTGCAGACGCTCAGGCAGCGTATAGCGGTAGGACGGCTGATCAGCAACTTCCGGATCCCACTGGGCAATGGTGAAGCGACCATGGTCGCGCACGGCCGGAGCCAGCACCTCCGTGTACCAGCCACCACCGGGCCAGATTTCAAGCACGCTCATGCCGTCTTCAAAACCAAAGAAGTCGAGCGTTTCCGCGGGATGGCGAAAAGCGTTGCGCGCCACGTTGGAGGCGCTGCGGTGATCGGCTACGGAAGCCTGCGCCACACGCTCTGCGAAAGTCTCCGCCTGCGCCAGCGGCGCGGCGAGCAATAAGCCAAGGGCCAGTATGCGTTGCTTCATTGTGTTCTCCTTCATAAAAGCTATTGACGGGAGGGCCATGCAGCCCTTCCGGGATCGGTCAGGTTGATGATTCCTCTGATCGCCTAGCACCATCTTCCGGCACGGCAGGCGTCTCACTGACGGTCGCGCGCAGCCGCTCAATCACGCGCGACATGTGCTGGGGCGAGCGGGTATTGCGCGCGAAGAGCAGGTAAAGCGCCGGCACCGCAAACAGGGTCAGCACGGCGGAAATGGTAACGCCGTAAACCACCACCACTCCAATAGGCGCACGGGACTCCGCACCGGCACCGCTGGCCAGCAGCAGCGGCATGGCGCCGAAAGTCGTGCAGGCACTGGTCATAAGAATGGGGCGCAAACGTACCGCCGAGGCGTCTATGATGGCATCACGCAGGGAGCGCCCCCGATCGCGCAGCTGGTTGGCAAACTCCACGATCAGCACGCCATTCTTGGCGGACAGGCCAATCAGCAAAATGGCGCCGATCTGGCTGAACACGTTGATGGAGCCGCCGCTTAACCACAGGCCCAGTAGCGCGCCCGACAGGGCCAGCGGCACCGTCACCAGAATAATTAGCGGGTTCACAAAGCTTTCAAACTGTGCGGCCAGCACCAGAAAAACGATTAGCAGAGCCAGCGCGAAGGTGAGATACAGCGAGAAGCCGGACTCCAGAAAATCCTGACTCTCCCCATCCCAACTGACCCGTGCACTGGCAGGCAGCGTCATCTCCGCAGTCGCCGCCAGCGCCTCAATAGCTGCGCCGAGGCGTACGCCGTCCGCCAAATTGGCACTCAGCGTGATGGCCCGCATGCGATCAAAGCGGTTCAATTCACCGGGACCGGCCACCTCCTGAATCTGCACCAGATTGGCCAGGGGAATCAGCTTGCCCGTGGTCTCCGAACGCACATAGAGGTTGGTCAGGTCTTCCGTACTGGCGCGATCTGAATCGCGGCCCTGCAGAATCACGCGATACTCGCGCCCGCGGTCCACATAGGTGGTGACCACACGGGAACCCAGCATGGTTTCCAGCGTTCGGCCCACCGCCGACAGGGATACGCCGAGCGCACCGGCACGATCCCGATCAACACTGATGTTCATCTGCGGCTTGCGTTCCTGATAGTCGCTGTCCGGGTCTTCCAGTTCCGGCATGGCCTCCATAGCTTCCAGCATGCGATCCCGCCAGCGCTTCAGGGTCTCGTAGTCAGGCCCACCCAGCACCAGCTCGATAGGCGAACCGCCACCACGCACGCCCAGCGCGCGCGAGGTGCGCCCGAAGGCACGGGCACCGGGTATGGATGCCAGCTGCTCATTGATCCGTGCAGCGATATCCACATCCCGTTCGTCCCGCTCATCCCAGTGCTGCATAAGCACGATGAGCCGGGAGGAGTTGACTTCCGCACTGCCCCAGCCGCCCGGCAAGCGCGTGAGATAGCGCAACACCGGCTTACCCTCACCCACCTCCGCGGACACGATAGATTCCATCTGGCGCGTAAAGCGATCGGTGTATTCGAGCGACGCTCCCTCCGGCGCGCGGAGCAGAATCCAGAGGGACCCACGGTCTTCGTTGGGCGCATACTCGGACGGCAGCACGCGCAGCAGCCACCCCGCGCCCACGCTGATCATCAGCACCAGCGCCAGCACCAACCAGGGCACCCGGAGTACCTGAGCCAGCGCGCGTCGATAGAGCCCCATAAGGCGCAAAAAGAAGGCGTCGACGGCCTTCGCGAGACCGCGCCGCAGCTGTCGCCCCTTGAGCAACTTCGAACACAGCATGGGCGTGAGCGTCAGCGCCACCAGGCTGGAGAAAATCACCGCCGCGGCCAGCGTGATACCAAACTCCCGGAACAGACGACCGATATCGCCGTCAATAAACGATAGAGGGACGAAAACAGCCACCAGCACGCCGGTGGTGGCAATCACGGCAAAGCCGATCTCCCGCGAGCCGTCCAAAGCCGCCAATAGCGGTTTCTGGCCATCCTCGATGCGCCGGTAGATGTTCTCCAGCACCACGATCGCATCATCCACCACCAGCCCGATGGCCAGCACCAGCCCGAGCAGGGTCAGGATGTTGATGGTGTAGCCCATGGCGGCCATGACGATAAAGGTGGAAACCACCGATACGGGTACCACGATGGCCGGAATCAGGGTCGCCCGCAGAGACCCCAGGAAAACGTAAATAACAATCAGCACCAGCACCAGAGCCACGACCAGTGCCTTGTAGACCTCGTTCATGGAAGCTTCAATAAACTCGGCGCGATCATAGTTAACCGACAGGGTCATGCCCGGTGGCAGATCATCCTGCACCGCCAGCAATTCCTCCCGCACCGCGCGCGAAACCAGCACGCTATTGGCCTTGGACAGCTGCTCAATGCCGAGGGAGACCGCCGGGACACCGTTGGCCCGCGCGATGCTGCGCTCGTTTTCCGCACCTATGCGCACCTCCGAGACCTCGGCCAGGCGCACCAGCTGCCCATCGGCACCACGACCGATAACCAGCCGTCGAAAATCGTCTTCGTTGCGAAAGCCCGTGTCCGTGCGCAGGGTAAATTCGCGCTGCGTGGATTCCAGCCGACCGGCCGGCAGCTCAACATTTTCCGCGCGCAGAGCCACTTCCACATCGCTGACCGTGAGACCACGGGCCGCCAGACTTTCCCGATCCAGCCAGATGCGCATGGCGTAGCGGCGCGCTCCGGAAATACGCACCCGCGCCACGCCGCTCACGGTAGAAAAACGATCAACCAGATAGCGATCGGCAAAATCGGTAATTTCCAGACCACTCATGCGGTCCGAGGTGAGATTGAGCCACATAACCGATTGGGTACTGCTATCGGCCTTAGAAATCTCCGGCGCGTCAGCCTCCGTAGGCAGCTGATCCACTACCCGTGAAACCCGATCGCGAACGTCGTTGGCCGCCGCATCAATATCGCGCGACAGGGCGAACTCAATGCGCACATCGGAACGCTCATCGCGGCTGCTGGAGGTGAGCTTCTCAATGCCCTCGATACCGGCTACCGCATCTTCCACCACCTGGGTGACCTTGGTCTCGACCACCTCGGCGGAAGCACCGCGGTAGCTGACCTCTACAGATACCACCGGTGAATCCACGTCCGGATACTGACGCACCGGCAGCTTGAGCATGGCGGAGATACCGAGAATCACCAGCAACAGGGAAATGACACTGGCGAAGACCGGCCGGCGTACCGATTGATCGGAGAGAATCATGGCTGCAGCAAGGTGACCGGCTGGCCGTCACGGGCCTTTTGCGTGCCCTCGACGATGACCTGATCGCCCGGTGCCAGACCCGCGAGAATCTCCACCTCGCCCGGGCGACGGCGCCCGGTGCTAACCTCCCGCAACTCAGCCACACCAGATGCCGTGACACGCCAGACAAACTGCTGGCTGCGCTCCGGCACAATGGCCTGCTCCGGAATCACCAGCGCCTGAATGTCCTGCTGTAAGAGGCTGACGGTAAGGAACATGCCGGCGCGGAGCTGACCGGACGCGTTGTCCACCTGGGAGCGCACCATGATGGTTCGACTGACCGGATCCACGCGGGTATCAACCGAGGTCACCTCGCCGCTAAAAACCGCATCGGGATAGGCCGCGCTGCGGGCTGTGACAGACAGGCCCGGCCTCAGCAGCGCAATATGTACCTCAGGCACATCAAAATCCAGCTTGATTGAGCCCGTATCATCCAGTGTGGTGATGACCGTTTCCGGCCCGACCAGACTGCCGGCACTCACGCGGCGGAGACCCAGGTTGCCTGCAAAGGGCGCGCTGATCACCGTGTAGGCCAGGCGGGCCTCAGCCGCGGCTACCGCCGCCAGATCCGCTTCCCGCCGGGCGGTCACGCCCTGCAATTCGGACTGCGCCACCACATTGGTCTTATAGAGCTGACTTAGGCGCTGGTATTGGGCTTCCGAATCGGCCAGGGTAGCGCGCGCCGCGGCCAAATCCGCCAGTGGTTCTATGTTTTCCAGCTCAGCCAGCATCGTGCCGGCCTCAACATATTGACCTTCCTGAAAATTGACCCGACTCAGCCGTGCTGAAATTAACGGCCGGATTTCGATGGCCTCATTGGCCGAGGCATTACCCAGAGCCTCTACGGCCAGCGGGAAAGAGGTGACGCGCGCCGGCGCTACCACCACGCCGGGTGGTGTTGCCGCGGGCGCCTGCGCCTCAGCGCCGGCCGTACACAGGGATAGGAGCAGCAGTGCCGGCAGCAAGCGTTTATAAGCAGTCATTCGGCTTCGCACTCATAGTTATTATGACCGCCAATTGTACCGCGTAGAGATTTGAAACGACCGTGAATCTGGTGTTCACGACCGACTCACAGCTCTACACCTAAGGTGCGGACTTAAGTGCGGGGCCAAGAATGCGCCAGACGTTGTCCAACAAGCGCGGTTGTGCCTGCTCGCTGGGGTGAATACCATCGGCCTGCATCATACCGTCGACCAGCGCGACGCCGTCCATAAAAAAGGGCACCAGGAGGGCATCATGGGTTTCAGCCAGTTCCGAGTAAAGCGCCGTGAAACGACGTGTGTA
>JABSSV010000097.1 GCA_013213875.1 Lysobacterales bacterium | reverse complement strand
TACGCTGGAGGAAGGCCGCATGGGCGTGGTGGTCAGTTTTCTGGCCCTTATGGAACTCAGCAAAGAGCGGCTTGTAGACCTCGTTCAACATGAAACCATGGGGCGCATCTATGTGAAGTCCCCCGGCTACCAGGAAATCTGATAACCATGGCTGAGCTACCGACCCTCGCCGGGCATCCCTTGAAACACATTCTGGAGGCCGCCCTGCTGGCTGCCGACGGACCGTTGACCCAGGCGCAGCTGGCGTCCCTGTTTACCGACGAGGAGCGTCCCAGCAATACGCAGCTGGGGCAGGCCCTGGAAGCCATCGCCGAGGACTGTGCCGATCGCGGTGTGGAGCTAAAGGAAGTGGCCAGCGGCTTCCGCATCCAAACTAAGGCCGGCCTGCATGACTGGGTCGCTCGCCTGTGGACGGAAAAACCCCAGCGTTATTCCCGCGCCATGCTGGAAACCCTGTCTCTCATCGCCTATCGGCAACCCATCACGCGCGGCGAGATCGAATCCGTGCGCGGGGTCAGCCTCAGCTCCAATATCATCCGTTCCCTGCAGGAGCGTGAGTGGATTCGTATCGTGGGCCATCGTGATGTGCCGGGTAAACCCGCCCTGTTCGGCACCACCAAAGCGTTACTCGACTACTTCAATCTGAAAAGCCTAGACCAGCTTCCGACCCTGTCGGAGATCAAGGATATGGAAAGCCTGGAACCGGAACTGGCGCTGGACCCGGACAACGAGGCCGCCGCTGAGAAACCGCAGGCAACGGCGGCTGAAGATCCGGACCGGGACCCGGAGGCGGCGGTGGCCGAGTTTGACGCCGACGCAGACGATGAGGATCTTGACCAGGCTTTTGCCCAGCTCGATCGCGCCCTGGTGGAAGCGGACCATATCGATATTGGCGCGGAAGCCCCCGCTGCTGATGCGGGCATAGACCCGGACAGCGCTCAGGGCGATCTCATGGCCGCAGGTGCTGA
Source organism: Lysobacterales bacterium (assembly GCA_013213875.1). Taxonomy (GTDB): domain Bacteria; phylum Pseudomonadota; class Gammaproteobacteria; order Xanthomonadales; family SZUA-36; genus Marinihelvus. The sequence continues at coordinate 4,873 of JABSSV010000097.1, read as the reverse complement.
CGATGCGGTCGACGAAGATAAGGCCGCTAACCCGTCCCAGGCAGTCGACCCATCATGAGCGAAGCACCCCGCGCAGCCGCGCCCTCGGCGCGCCTGCAAAAGCTCCTTGCGGACGCCGGGGAAGGATCCCGGCGCGGGCTGGAGCAACGCATTCGCGACGGCGAGGTGCGTCTGAACGGTAGCGTCGCCACCATTGGCAGCAGCGCCAGCGAAGGCGACCAGGTGGCCCTTGGCCAGGCCCGCTATAAGGTGGTGGGCCGCGCGGCACACCATCGATCGCTGGTCTACAACAAGCCTCTGGGCGAGATCACCACCCGCTCGGATCCGGAAGGCCGGCCGACCGTATTTGATCGCCTGCCCAGCGTGAAAGGTGGCCGCTGGGTCGCCGTGGGTCGCCTCGATATCAACACCACCGGCCTCTTGCTTCTGACCACCGATGGCGAACTGGCTAATGCCATGATGCACCCCTCCAGCCAGATCGATCGCGAGTATGCCTGTCGCGTGTTTGGCGACGTGGATCCGGCCATGATCCAGCGCCTGAAAGACGGCGTGGAGCTGGAGGACGGCCCCGCACGCTTCGGTGACGTGGTGGATTCCGGTGGCGACGGCGAGAACCACTGGTTTCATGTCACGCTGATGGAAGGCCGGAATCGGGAGGTACGCCGCCTCTGGGCCTCCCAGGGCGTAACCGTCAGCCGCCTCAAACGGGTGCGCTATGGTGCGGTCTTTCTGCCCCATCGCTTACGCATGGGTTCCTGGTCCGAGCTGGAAGCCAGGGACCATCAGATACTGCGCGAGGATGCGGGCCTGAGCGCCGCGCCGGAACGGCAGCTAAGCTTGCGCCCGCTGAAGGGCACTCAGGCCGGCCCGGCGCGCAGCGGACGCCGCAAGGCCGGCGCAGGAAAACCCGGCCCGCGCAAGCCACGCCCCGCCCGCAGGAAGCCCCAGGGATCGAAGCGTTGATTGATCTGCAGCGTCTGGCCCATGACTGCGAGCAGTTTGTAGCTGCGCGCACGGCAGCCGACCCGGCGCACGATATTTCACACGTGAAGCGAGTTGTCACCACTGCGCTACAACTTACTGATATAGAACAAGCTAAAAAGGAAATCACCTTGCCAGCCGCCTGGCTGCATGACTGCGTGCAAGTGGCCAAGGACAGCCCTGACCGTGAGCGTGCCTCACGCCTATCGGCTGACGAAGCCGTTCATTTTCTGCGCGACTGGGGCTATCCAGAGACCCAGCTTGAGGCCGTACATCATGCGGTAGCCGCCCACTCCTACTCGGCCAATATCCCGGTGCGCAGCAAGGAGGCAGGGGTGGTACAGGATGCGGACCGGCTGGACGCGCTTGGCGCCATGGGTATCGCGCGCTGCCTGCTCACCGGCGGCGCCATGGGCAGCGCCCTCTACGATCCGGAAGACCCCTTTGCCCAGCATCGACCGCTGGATGACCGCGCGTTTATGGTGGATCACTTCTACCGCAAGCTGTTCAAGCTACCGGACACCATGCAAACCGAGGCCGGCCGCGCGGAAGCCCAGCGACGCGCCAACCACATGCGTCTCTGGCTACAAGAGCTGGGACGGGAAGCGGGCCATCGACTACCGGCCTGACGGCGCTAGTCGGTCGGATCAGTGTCGCTGAACCGCACCGTGCTCTGACGCTCACGATTCACCACCAGGCGCGTGACGTCAGGCCGCGAGTAGTGCCCGGCCGGGTCGAAATTTTGACGCTCCTCATACACTCGGTTCAGATCCAGGTCCGCCACAAACACGCCCTCACAGCCCTGCTGCGGCTCCAGCAGCCAGCTGCCGTCAGGCGCAGCGATACAGGAGCCGCCATCACAGAGCCAGTCCTCCTGCTCCGCTTTCATGGCAGCGGTCAGCGGTAGCTCATCAGGCAACCATTGCTGACGCATGACGGCTGAGACGGAAAGCACATAGGAACGGCCTTCCAGAGCCAGATAGCGGGTGATATCGGCCGTATTGCGGACACTACCAGGCCAGACCGCCACGTGCAGGTTTTCACCCTGTCCATAGAGCGCCGCCCGTGGCAGGGGCATCCAGTTTTCCCAGCAGTTCAATCCACCGACACGGAAACCGGCCAGGTCATGGACCCGCAGCCCATGGCCATCACCGGGCGCCCAGTTCAGGCGCTCATCATAGGTAGGCTGCAGCTTACGATGCACCGAGCCAATCTCCCCCTGAGCATCAATGTAGACAAGACTGGCGTACAAGCTGTGGTGACTTCGGTCGGTGGCCCGCTCCATGCATCCCAGATAAACCGCCAGGCCCAGTTCCCGGGCCAGAGCGCAGGTGGCGGCGAGCTGGCCGCCGGCCACATCGATGGCCTGCTGCTGATAGAGCGCATGCATGGCCTTTTGCACAGACGAATTAAAGCGGGCCCCATCCGTGCGCTCGGACCAGAAGGGGTAGCCCGGCACCAGGGCTTCGCCAAAAGCCACCAGCTGCGCCCCCTGCCCGGCCGCCTCGCGCATGGCACTGTGCACCTTGGCCAGCGTCGCCTCCCGGTCCATTAAAACCGGTGCCAGCTGCGCCAAAGCGACCCGTATGCGGCTCATAGGCCCTGCTCCAGGCTGCGTTGACGCCCAATTTCATAGAGACAAACGCCGGTGGCCACCGAGACGTTCAGGCTGTTGACCGTGCCGCGCATGGGCAGAGACAGCAGAAAATCACAGGTTTCTGCGGTCAGGCGACGCAAGCCCTGCCCCTCACTGCCCATGACCAAGGCCATGGGCCCGGTCAGGTCCTGGGCATAGAGCGAGGTCTGGGCACGATCACTGGTGCCAAAAAGCCAGATACCGCGCTGTTTCAACTCGCGCAGCGTGCGCGCCAAATTGGTCACTTGCACCAATGGAATGACCTCCGAGGCTCCGGCAGACGCCTTGCGCGCCACCGGCGTCAAACCGGCTGCCCGGTCACGGGGCACCAGGACCGCATGCACACCCGCGCCTTCAGCGGTACGCAGGCAGGCACCCAGATTGTGCGGGTCCGTCACCCCATCCAGCACCAGCAACAGCGGCGGCTCCTGCAGCGATTCCAGCAGCGCATAGAACCCTGCTTCATCCAGTCCCGGCTGGGCAGATAGTTCCAACAGCACATCCTGATGGCGATCCAGACCGGCCAGTTCATCCAGACGCTCGCGCTGCGCGAGAACCACCTCCAAATTCAGATCGCGAGCCAGCAGCTCAATGTCTTTCACCCGCTGGTTACGGGAGCCCTTGGCCAGATACAGCCGGGCAATAGCTTGCGGCTTGTTACGCAAGGCTGCCAGCACCGGATTGATGCCGGCCACCAGCCGCGATTGGTCCTTAATCATCGCCTGACCCTCATCCAGATATCGGCTCAAAATCAATCTTGCGCTCGGTCACGTTCACGTCCCTAACACGAACGGTCATGCGATCCGCCAGTTGGTAGCTGCGCCCGCTGCGCTCGCCCTGCAGGCGATGACGGACGGGATCGAAATGATAATAATCATTGGGCAGGCTGGTGACATGCACAAGACCGCTAATGGCGCCATGGTCCAGCTCTACGAACAAGCCAAAGGACGTCACGCCCGAGACCATACCGGTAAAACTCATGCCGATGTGCTGCGCCAGATAGAGACACTTGAGGCGTTCGTGCACATCCCGCTCCGCCTCTTCTGCCCGGCGCGAACGGTGCGAGCAGGCTTCGCAGAGACGATCCATCTGTGCCTCGTCATAGGGAAAATCCTGACGCTCTCCGCGCCGAATCAGGTGATGAATGGCCCGATGCACCAGCAGATCCGGGTAACGTCGAATAGGCGATGTGAAATGCGTGTATGCATCCAGAGCCAAGCCGAAGTGGCCCCCATTATCGGGCCGGTAGGCCGCCAGCGACTGGGAACGTAACAGCACGGCCATGATCAGCTTTTCGTCCTCACGCCCGCGCACCTGCGCCACAATACGATCGAAATCCCGCGGTGTCGGAGTCTCCGACCAGCCGGGACGCAGCCCGTGTATACGCAGAAACTCCGTCAGCGACTCCAGCTTTAACACCGGCGGCGGCGCGTGCACGCGAAAGGGCACCGGCAGCTTGGATTCACGCAGAAAACGGGCCGCCTCCACATTGGCCAGAATCATGCATTCTTCGATCAACTTGTGCGCGTCATTGCGCTGCGTCGGGGCGAGGTCCGTAACCGTACCCTCCTCATTAAAGAGAAACGTCACCTCCTGACTCTCAAAGTCGATGGCGCCGCGCTGGCGTCGCGCCTTACGCAGCACCTGATAGAGCGCATACAGATCGTTAAGCGATTCCGTGACGCCGGGCCGCTCATCCTGAAACGGCAGCGCCTCACCCTGCAGGTGCTTCCAGACCTGGTCGTAGGTCAGGCGCGCTTGCGAGTGCATGACCGCAGCCACAAAGCGGCTACGTGTCACCTTGCCCTGTTCATCTACGGTCATATCGCAGGCCAGACACAAACGGTCCTCGGCGGGCTTGAGTGAGCACAAACCGTTGGACAAAGCCTCCGGGAGCATGGGCACCACCCGGTTGGGGAAATAGACCGAGGTGGCCCGCTCCTGCGCCTCTACGTCCAGCGCCAGCCCGGGCCTGACATAGCTGGATACGTCCGCAATGGCCACCACCAGGCGCCAGCCCTTGCGCTGACGGCGCGCAAATACCGCATCATCAAAGTCCCGCGCATCAGCGCCGTCAATGGTAACCAGAGGCAAATCACGCAAATCCTTGCGTCCCTGCTTCATGCCATCAGTCACCTGATCGCCAAAAGCCGTCGCTTCCGCCTCCACTCCCTCCGGCCACTCATGGGGGATGCCGAAGTTGTGCAGGGCAATATCTGTGGCCATACCCGGGTCGCCGAATTCACCCAGCACCTG
>JABSSV010000096.1 GCA_013213875.1 Lysobacterales bacterium | reverse complement strand
GCGGCAGCTGATTGGGGCGGTAATCCGCGCGCCGGAGCGGTACAATGCCGCTTCTTTTGCACCTGCAAGGCCGTTCCATGCTCGACCCAATTCTGCTCCGTAATCACATCGATGCCGTCGCCGCCAAACTGGCTGAGCGTGGCTATACGCTGGACACGCAAGCCTATGCCGAGCTGGAAGCGCGGCGTAAGGATACTCAGGCCCGTTTGCAGGAACTGCAGGGCGAGCGCAATCGCAGCGCCAAATCCATCGGTCAGGCCAAGGCGCGCGGCGAAGATATCCAGCCCCTGCTGGAGGAAGTAGGGCGACTGGGCGCGGAGCTGGACGCGCTAGAACAGGCCTTCCGCACCATTCGTGAGGAACAGCAGGCCTGGTTGCTGTCCATGCCCAATCTGGCGCTGGAAGACGTGCCGGTGGGCGATGACGAGGACGCCAATGAGGAACTGCGTCGCTGGGGTGATGTGCCGGACTTTGACTTCGAGCCGCGCGACCACGTGGCTCTGGGTGAACTGCATGGTTTCATGGATGCAGAAGCCGCGGCCAAGCTGGCCGGCGCCCGCTTTACGGTGCTCAAGGGCCCGCTGGCACGGCTGCACCGGGCTCTGGCCCAGTTCATGCTGGATGTGCAAACCCAGGAGCATGGCTACCAGGAGGTTTATCTGCCCTATCTGGTCAATGCCGATGCCATGCAGGGCACGGGTCAGCTGCCCAAGTTTGGGGATGACGCCTTTGCCACCACCGACGAGCCGCCGCGCTATCTGGTGCCGACCGCGGAAGTGCCCATGACCAATCTCGTGGCGGGTGAGATTCTGGAAGCGGATTCCCTGCCACTGAAATTCACCAGTCAAACGCCCTGTTTTCGACGCGAGGCGGGGTCCCATGGCAAGGATACGCGCGGCATGATTCGCCAGCATCAGTTCGAGAAGGTCGAACTGGTGCAAATCACACGGCCGGCAGACTCGCTGGCAGCCCTGCATGCGCTCACGGGGCACGCGGAGGCCATTTTGCAGCAGCTTGGGCTGGCCTACCGGACCCTGGTGCTGAGCACCGGCGATATGGGCTTTGCGGCCCAGCGGACCCACGACCTGGAGGTCTGGCTGCCCGGTCAGCAGGCCTACCGCGAGATTTCTTCCTGCAGTAGCTGCGGTGATTTTCAGGCGCGCCGCATGCAGGCGCGCTGGCGTAACCCGGAGACGGGCAAGCCAGAGCTGGTGCACACGCTGAATGGATCCGGTCTGGCCGTAGGACGCACGCTGATTGCGGTGATGGAAAATTATCAGGAACGCGACGGCTCCATTCGCATCCCCGAGGTCTTGCAGCCCTATATGGGGGGGCTGACGCGCATCGAGCGCTAGGGCTGTATAGGTCAGTAGCGCCACGCTTTTCACCTGCGCAAATACGGGCATATCTGGCTGCAGGCCCAGTTCCTCGCAGGACCAGCGGGTAATCCGGCTCAGCAGCGCGCCGCCGCCGTCCAGTTCCAGCGCCACCAGGGTCTGACCCGCGCCGGCCTCCCGCAGCGCACTCACCCGCGCCGGCAGGATATTCAGAATGCTGCTGCCCCGGGGCTTACAGGTCGCCAGGCTCACATCGCGGGCTGCGATTTGCAGTCGCAGCGTTTGTCCCTGCTTAAGACCGGGCGGCAATAGCACGCGCAGCTGCTGTTGACCCACGCTTACCTCCGCCAGCGCGGCGGCCTCCTGTATGCGGTTGACCTTGCCCTCCAGCACCACGCTGGCATCGTCCCGGTCAGCCAGAGCCAGATCCGCCCGGGCCAGTGTGGCGATGAGCCCGCCCTCATGAAGCACGCGGCCACGGTCCATGAGAACCAGCCGGGCGGCCAGACGGGCCACCTCCTGCAGCTCGTGACTGACCAACAGCATGGGCGTTGCAAAGCGTTTACTCAGTTGCGCAAGCCAGGGCAGGATTTCAGCCTTCCGCGCCCGGTCAAGACCACTCAG
>JABSSV010000095.1 GCA_013213875.1 Lysobacterales bacterium | reverse complement strand
TCGGTAAATTCGACCCAGCGACCGATCCCTCGCAGCCGCAACATGGTGCGGGGGACTTCGCCTTTGTGTGGCTGGGTGATCAGTGGACTCCACCAGCAGATACGCCAGGATTTACGCTTGGTACCTTGAGCGCTAGGCCGCCGGGGCCGTTCGGCCTGGCGCTGGTGGCCTGGCACAGTGAACGGCAGCAGTTGAGCGCGGTGGCGCGTTGTCAGGGCGTTTGGTCTGACCGTGGGGATCTGGGCGGCGGATTGTGGTCGGGCCAGTTGCTGGACGATTGTGATGACGCCTATGGGGCGTCAGGCGGCGCAATCCTGCGGCTGGAAGAGGGCTCTGTCACGCTGGTCGCCGTTCGCGGCGGCAGCCATCATGCGGCGTCACTGGGTTTGCCGGTGGCGGGCTCCCTGTGGCACACGCAGCAGCGGACCAATTACGCCAGAGCTTTTGATCAGAGCGTTTTACTTTCCTTGGGCGATTTCATTCGGCAACTTGCGGGGGCGTCGAGATACAACGAGACGGGTAGGACGCGCTGATCGTTAGGCGAAATTTACTTCGCCTATCTTGTTGTAATTCATGTATCTGTGTTACCATTAAGCAATGTGTAGCTAAACCGAACGCAGAAGCGTGGGTTTACGCGCTGAAGAACGGCTTCAGCGGCAGTGCTTGTTCAACGATTGAGCGGGCAACGGCACACAACCGGGGGTGAGAATGCCACTGCGACGGTCGCTTAGACCAATTGCGCGCAGGCGGCGGTAGATCACAGGGTTGGTGTGAGCGGGAAGTATCGCAAGGGAGGCGGTACTGGCCTGGCAGACGAATAGGTTATTGATCATGTGGATTTATGCTGCATTAACGGTTGCTGGTGTGCTGGCCGCCGCGGTGTGTGTATGGGTCGTGAAGTCTATGGTCGAGGCGAGTAAGAGCGCCTATAAAGTGCTCACGCCCGGTGGCGGCAAAGAAGACGCCCAAGTCGCCCATCTCAACAGTACGCTCAGCGCGACGCCGGCCCCGTGGGGCTGGAACGGCGGGCAGACCGCCCCGGCAGGAGCCGCCCCGGCCAGCGGTGCCGGGAAGCGCAAAACCCGTGACTGGTCAGAACGCGTGGCGTTTGAGAAATCCAACGCGGCCGCGGCACAGCAGCGTCATGAAGGATCGCCAGCTCGGACCAGCGTGCGCAACGTGCTGGCGGGCTACGATATGGACAAGCCCACACAAACGCAGGTGCCGCCAGCGGTGCCCAGGGCCAGCCAGCCTAGTTTGGAGCCGAAGACTTTGGTCGAGCAGGCTGAAGAAGCGGAGCGTCCCAGCAAGCCGTGGGGCTGGTAAGCAGCGCGCTCAAAAACGGTCAGCGAAACGCCCCGCACGGGGCGTTTTTTTTGCCTTTATGCCGGGGCCAGGCAAGGCTCAGACCCGCCTTTGCAGCGTCTCTGGCAAGGCCAATGCCTCATTGCCCGGAATCTTGATGTCCATGGGCATCTCAGTCACTTCCATCAGTTCGTCCGGGCTGGGCCGCAATAGCCCCAGCGCTGAATCCCGGTCGCCATCAAGCCAGGTTTTTACGGCGCCGGGGCTGTGTAGCAGTGCCGGGCTGCGATGATGGCCAATGTCCAGCAGTGTTTTATTTGGCGGCACGGTAATGACGGCGGCGCTCATGCGCTGGTGTCCGGTTTGATCGGTCACCCTGTTGGCCAGGGCCGCCATGGGCCAGAACGCTTGGCGGCAGGGCAGAACGGCCCAGGGGATTTTGGGATGGACCCGTTGATCAAATTCATAGAACCAGGAGACCCAGACCACCACCCTTTGATCACGACGCCATGCGGGCATGTAGAGGGGCGCGAAGGGCTCGCCCCGCTCCCGCAGGCGGGCATTTGCGGTGGACAGCAAGCTGCCGTTTTTAAGATAGGGAAGGCGACCGGCGGACCAGCTTGGGAGGTAAGGCCATATGGCCTCGCAGGACTGGTGCTTGAGGCCGTCAAAGTAGGTGCCCGGCAGGCTTTCCCAGTGCATGGATTCAGGCTCTCCCTTGCGTCGCAGCCGCGAGGGTGAAACATTCAGCCGTTGCTCGGGATCAGCAGGCAGCGTTGCAGGTGCTTCCAGCGTGCTGGCCCAGCGATAAATATTTTGCCAACTCAGATTGGAAACCGCAGCCTTTCCACACATCAGGCGAGTGTAGCAAGCAGCGGCTGTCCGAGGGGTACCGGGAGCGCCGGAAAAGCCGCTGACTGACTTCCTATCTCGTTTTGCATAGCACCTGGAAGCGACTGGTCTGAGCCAGCAAGCGGACAGGACCCGGCGACTGCTCCAGCCAGCGGCGATAGTTGAGGTGGCTGTTCGCCACCATGATGCAGCGTCCGCCCGGGTTCAAATAGTCCATCAGCGGCGCGAACAGGCGCTGACTGAGCTGTTTTTGTTCCAGGTGCCCTACATGGAACGGCGGGTTGCTGAGGATCAGGTCAAAACGGCCCTGCAGGTCGCTCAGGCCGTCGGAAGCGACAAGCGTCGCGTTTTGGCCGGCTGCTGCCAGCGTCGCCCGGGTCGCAGCCAGCGCCAGCGCGCTACTATCAGCCATGACCATATCAGCACGGGGGTGGCGGCGCAGGAACCAGCACCCGAGGACGCCACTGCCACAGCCGAGGTCAAGCACCCGCGGATGGTCGGAAAAGGTCTGTTGGGTCAGTGTTTCCAGTAACAGCTGGGAGCCCTCATCCAAAGCGCCGTGGGCAAAGACACCCGGCAAGCTGGCGACCTTCAGCGGCGGTTCCAGTAAGTCCAATGACCAATAACACAGCTGCTCTTGCCAACGAAATTCCGGCTCGCCCCTCGGTGCGCTGGCGCTATAGAGCACGCAATGACGAGCATTGTCGATCTTCCGGCTATTGGCGAAATGATCCGACAGGCGTTTGGCAGCGGATTTGGCGCCAGCGCGAATCTCGCCGGCCAGCAGGCATTCCCCATCCTCCGCCAGCGCGCCTGCGGCCCACCGCAGTAGCATGTGCAGGCGTTGTTTTTCCCGGGGCAGCGTCAGCACCAGCCGCTGCCGGGGCGCTGCTGCCGGTGGCAGTACACCAAAGCCGACTTCGGCGCCCGTGGCGCGGAGGGCGCTTGCGCTAACATGGTCCTGGCTGAAAGCCACAAAGGGTGTGGTGCCAGTGAGTTCCTGCCAGGGCAAATCGCCGGGCGGATTGAGCCACAGTGCTGGCGGTCCCTCGCGCAGCATTGCCCGCTGACGCAGAAAGAGTTGGCTTAGGGGAGACACGGTGCCGCTGCGGTCAGTTGCCTTCCCACTCACCCAGCAGGTCGTGTTCGTCGGCACCTGTGATCCGAACGTTCAGGTAGTCGCCGATCTGAGCATGATCCGCACCGTTCACATAGACGCGGCCATCAATTTCCGGTGCATCGGCATGGCTCCGTGCCATCATGCCCTCGGTGCCGATTTCATCGATGAGCACCTGCTGCACCGTCCCGACTTTGGCCTTAAGGCGGGCGGCGCTGATGGCGGCCTGCTTCGCCATAAAGCGCGCCTCACGTTCGGCCTTCAGCTCGTCTGGAACCGCGCCCGGTAGGTCATTGGCGGTGGCGCCGTCGACCGGGCTGTACTGGAAACATCCGACCCGGTCCAGCTGGGCGGCGTCAAGAAAGTCGAGCAGTTCCTCAAAATCCGCGTCCGTTTCACCGGGAAAGCCGACGATAAAGGTGCTGCGAATGGTTAGCTCGGGCACCTCTTGGCGCCAACTCAGCAGCCGCTCCAGGGTTTTCTCACTGGCCGCCGGGCGTTTCATCTGCTTCAAGACACGCGGACTTCCGTGCTGCAGGGGTATGTCCAGATAGGGCAGTATTTTTCCATCGGCCATGAGTGGCATGAGTTCACGCACATGCGGATAGGGATAAACGTAGTGCAGGCGCACCCACACGCCGAGGCTGCCGAGCGCGTCACAGAGTTCCGTCATGCGACTTTTTACCGGACGCCCGCCCCAGAAGTCCGTGCGGTAGCGCAGGTCAGAGCCATAGGCAGAGGTATCCTGGGAGATGACCAGCAGCTCTTTGGTGCCGGTCGCGACCAGTTGCTCTGCCTCCCGCATGATCTCACCCGCCGGTCGGCTGGCCAGCTTGCCGCGCATGGAGGGAATGATGCAGAAGCTACAGGAGTGATTGCAGCCCTCGGAGATCTTCAGATAGGAATAGTGCCGGGGCGTGAGCTTGATACCGCTATCGGGCATCAGATCCATAAAGGGATCGTGCGCGCGCGTCACCGGTGCGTGCTCGTGCACGGCACCGACCACCTGTTCGTATTGCTGCGGGCCGGTTACGGACAGAACTTTCGGGTGAATGTCGCGGATGGCAGACTCTTCCACGCCCATACAGCCCGTGACAATGACGCGGCCGTTATGGTCCAGCGCTTCGCTGATTGCTTCCAGGGATT
>JABSSV010000094.1 GCA_013213875.1 Lysobacterales bacterium | reverse complement strand
CTGCAGGTGCGCTTGCTGGGCATGGTTGCCGTGGGCATGAATTTCGCCTTCCGGGGCTACTGGAGCGCGGTGCATTTGACCGGTATTTATCTGCGCACGCTGCTGATCATGCATGGCACCAATGTGCTGTTGAACTACCTGCTGATCTTTGGCAAGTTCGGCGCGCCGGAACTGGGCGTCTACGGCGCCGGTCTGGCCACCACGCTGAGTCTCTGTCTGGGCACGGTGCTGTACTTCCTGTTTGCCTGGCGTCATGCCCAGGAGCAGGGTTTTCTACACCGCCTGCCGAGCCGCACCACACTGTGGGAGCAGTTCAAACTGTCCCTGCCCAGCAGCCTGCAACAGCTGTTCTTCGCCGCCGGCCTGGTAACGCTCGTGTGGATTATCAGTCGTATCGGCACGGCGGAGGTGGCCGCGGTTAATGTGCTCATGACCTTGCATCTGACCGCCATATTGCCGGCTTTTGGCATCGGCCTGGCCTGCACCACACTGGTGGGCAATGCACTCGGGCGCAAGGACGTTGAGGACGCAGCCCGCTGGGGCTGGAACTGCGCCGCCCTGACCTTCTTCTACGGCCTGCTGGTCAGTGGGCTCATGGCGCTGCTGGCCAAACCGTTTCTGGCCTTTTTCCTCACCACCCCGTCGACGCAGGAACTGGCTTACTGGCCCCTGCTTTTCTGGGCCCTGGGTCTGGGTGCAGACTGTGCCGGCATGATTCTCATGAATGCGCTGATCGGCGCCGGCGATACCCGTCGCAGCCTGTGGATTTCCAGCATCAGCCAATGGGGATTCTTCCTGCCACTGGCCTATCTCGTAGGCCCGGTACTGGGTTTCGGACTGCTGGGCGTCTGGATCGTGAACAGTCTCTATCGTTTTGGCCAGGCGCTGGTGTGCGTGCAGGTATGGCGTGGTCGCCGCTGGGCCAGTATCGAACTCTAGGGGACGCCATTTGCGAGCAGATCGCCCAAGCGATACGGTACCGGTCGTAAGCTAAAACTACCGGGACGCACTGCATGCTTGGCGATATTCTTTTTGGCATTTTTGGACTGGCTGTTCTGTTGGCTCTGGCCGCTGGCCTGTCCATGAACCGAAGCGCGATCAGTTGGCGCCTGGTATTGGGCGGCATTGGTCTGCAACTGGCATTCGCCATCCTCGTGATTCTCGTACCCGGTGGGCGCGAATTCTTCAATCTGCTGTCAGGTGTGTTCGTAAAGATCATCGGCTTTGCGGCCGTTGGGGCACGCTTCATCTTTGGTGATCTCGCCGATGCGGAGCAGTTCGGATTTGTGTTCGCCTTTCAGGTGCTCCCGACCATCATCTTTTTTGCCGCGCTGATGAGCGTGCTCTACCAAGTGGGGCTGATGCAAAAGATCGTGCAGGGCATCGCTTGGCTAATGCAAAAAGTCCTCAACGTGTCCGGCTCCGAGTCCCTGGCCGTGGCCGCTAACGTCTTTGTGGGCCAGACCGAGGCCCCCTTGGTGGTACGCCCCTACATCGCCCGCATGACGGAATCGGAACTGCTCACCATGATGATCGGCGGCATGGCCACGATTGCCGGTGCGGTTTTGGCCGGCTACATCGCCCTGCTGGGCGGGCCCGATCCGGAAGCCCAGCTTTTCTATGCACGCCATCTGCTGGCCGCCAGCGTTATGGCCGCGCCGGCCACCATCGTGATTGCGAAAATCCTGCGGCCGGAAACGGAAGAATCCCTCACCCACGGCACGGTGAAACTGCACGTGGAGAAGAACGCCGTGAACGTGATCGAAGCGGCAGCCAACGGCGCCTCCGACGGTGTGCGCCTGGCCATTAATGTAGCCGGCATGCTACTGGCTTTTCTGGCCCTGGTGGCGTTTATTGACTGGCCCCTGAACTGGCTCGGTCAGGTCAGCGGGCTTGAGGGCATGCTCGGTCAGCCCCTGTCCCTGAGCACCATCATGGGCTACCTGTTTGCCCCGCTGGCCTGGGTGATTGGCGTCCCCTGGCAGGACGTGACAGTGATCGGTGCGCTGCTGGGAGAAAAGGTGATCCTGAATGAGTTCGTGGCGTACTCGAACCTGAATGAGGTGAAAGAGGCGCTGGCGCCCCAGTCGGTGCTGATTGCCACCTATGCGCTCTGTGGCTTCGCCAATTTCTCTTCCATCGCCATTCAACTCGGTGGCATCGGCGGCCTGGCGCCGGAACGGCGCAGCGATATCGCCCGGCTGGGGCTGCGGGCCGTCTTTGGTGGCACCATTGCTACCATGATGACCGCAACCATTGCTGGCGTATTGACCCAGCTGGCAGGCTAGAGACCGTGAGCGCACAGTCCCAATTCAAGCTCTTTCGGGAACGACGCTTTATGCCGTTTTTCCTGACCCAGGCGCTGGGCGCTCTGAATGACAACATTTTCAAAAATGCACTGGCGGCGCTGCTGGTGTTCAAAGCCAGCAGCCTTATGGGTCTGAATACGGATCAGCTGGTGAACTTCAGTGCCATGATCTTTATTCTGCCGTTTTTCCTGTTTTCAGCACTGTTCGGGCAGTTTGCAGACAAGTTTGAAAAGGCCGGTCAGATACGACGCATCAAACTGTTTGAAATCGTCATCATGAGCCTGGCCACGCTGGGTTTCTGGCTCGACAGCCTGCCCCTGCTTTTTAGCGTTCTGTTTCTGCTGGGCCTGCAGTCCACCGTGTTCGGGCCGATCAAGTACGGCATCCTGCCCCAGGTACTGAGCCGTCGGGAACTGGTTGGCGGCAATGCACTGATCGAAATGGGTACCTTCGTGGCCATTTTGGGCGGCACCATCGCCGGCCCGCTGCTGGCGGGTGTAGAGGCCAGCTGGCCCATCTGGGTGAGTGGCGCCGCCCTGGCCGTTGCGATTCTGGGCTGGTTGACCAGTCTGGCTATCCCCACGGCACCAGCGGTGGCGCCGGAGCTTAAGATCAACTGGAATATTTTCAGCGAGACGGCACGCAACCTGAGATTTCTGGGTAAAAATCGCGTCGTCCTTAACAGCGTACTCGGCATTTCCTGGTTCTGGTTTTTCGGCGCCACGGTACTGGTCCAAATCCCCAGCTATTCGCAAAATATTCTTGGCGGCGATGCGCAGCTCATGTCGGCACTGCTGGCGCTGTTTATTGTTGGTATTTCCACCGGCTCCCTGCTGTGTGAAAAGCTGTCCGGTCATGATGTGGAAATTGGTCTGGTGCCGCTGGGCTCCATTGGCCTGACCCTGTTCGCCGTTGACCTGTTCTTCGCCAGCCCGGACCTGCCCCTGAGCGGCACCACGGTCAGCAGCTTTTTCAGCCACCTTGGCAACTGGCGCATCGTCCTTGACCTGCTCATGATCGGCATCTTTGGCGGTTTTTATATTGTCCCGCTCTACGCGCTGGTACAGCAGCGCTCGGAACCGGCCCACCGCTCCCGGGTTATCGCCGGCAACAACATTCTTAACGCCCTGTTTATGGTGGTTTCAGCGGGCTTCGCCATGCTCGCCCTTGGCAGCATGGGGCTTAGCATTCCCCAGCTCTTTCTGATCACAGGCATTCTTAACCTGCTGGTGGCTGTCTACATCTACTCCCTGGTGCCGGAATTTTTGCTGCGCTTTTTAACCTGGGTTCTGATCCACACCATTTATCGGGTGCGGGTGATCGGTGCGGAAAAAATCCCGACCGAGGGCGCCGTGCTGCTGGCGGCGAATCACGTGAGCTTTGTGGACCCGCTGATCATCGGTGGCAGCGTGCGCCGGCCGATTCGATTTGTCATGTACCAGGGCATTTACCAGATACCCGTGCTGCGCTGGCTGTTCAAACACAGCAAGGCCATTCCTATTGCCAGTGAGAAGGAGAATCCGGAGGTGCTGGCGCGCGCCTGGGAGCGCATTGATGAGGAACTGGCGCACGAGGAACCGGTTGGGATTTTTCCGGAAGGAGCTATCACCCGCGATGGTGACATCGCACCGTTCCGGCCGGGCATCGAACACATTCTTCAGCGGCGCGCGGTGCCGGTGGTGCCTATGGCCCTGTGCTTCCTGTGGGGATCCCTGTTCAGCCGCCGGGATCCTGTGTACCGGCGCCGGCCCTACAAACTGTGGTCGCGCATAGAGCTGCGCATCGGTGAGCCCATACCGGCTGCCGAAGCGAACGTTGAAGCTGTAGAAGCCGCGGTCCGCACCCTGCGTGGCGAGGACCGCTAGCAGGCGTTCAGGACCGTTCGCCGGCTATTAAACGCTCGGCCAGCGGTAAATCACGCTCTTTCAATATAAACACCATGGGCGCGACCTCGACAAACGGCAGGTCACCGATAGCGCCGGTAGAAAACTCGTTTTTCATAAAGGTCTCGATACCATTGGCCTCAAGCAGGGAACGTATCCGGCCCGCCTCCATATAATCGAACGATTCAAATACTTTGATCATGGCTTAGGTTACCGTGGTTGGCACCAATAGAAGGCGCAGGAGCCCGGGCCTCAGGACCAACTCTAGGAGTGGTTCAGCCAGGGCGAGATGTTTAGACCGAACCGACTCGCAAGTTGTTCGTTTTCTACTCTGAAATCCTGACGCAAACGTAACAGGGCTGTCTGCTCCGACGCCGATATCTGCACGGCCTGCGTGTTTAACCAGGAATAAACCGGCATCAGCCTGGCGACCAATCCGCGTGGCAAGAGAGCTTTGACCCGCCCCGCTACGGCCTCCAAAGCCGGAGAACGCACCGCATGGGTCCGGTTCCTCTGAGTCAGACTTGCCCGATTGAATTGATGAGCTGACAAACCTGCCCAGTCCAGCAGCAACGACAGCTGCTGCTGTGGCGCAGCTATGAAATCCTCAAACAGCAGCGCGTATATCCGCTCTCTGCCCAGGGCCGCGGACCAGCGTTGCAACTGCGGCAAATAGTTGCTCTTGGCCAACTCTCGGGCGCCCGCCTCGGACGCCAGCCAGTCAGAGAACTGGTAGCGCTGATCGATATTACGCAGGGTATGCTGCATGTAGCGAAACTGGGAAAGTATGCGGGCAGCAGGCTCACGAAGCACGAACACGATTCGTGGAGGCTGTGGCAGAGACCGAAGCACTTCCAGCGGCTGATGTTGGTCCGCATAGGACGGG
>JABSSV010000093.1 GCA_013213875.1 Lysobacterales bacterium | reverse complement strand
GGGCAGGGGCGGGCAAACCAGCCAAAGGACAATAAATATGATACGAAAAGCGGGTTTAATTCTGGTCTCATTGGCACTCGGTGCGGGGCTCTGTTTCGCTTATCTGCAACACTCGGGTGCCTTCCATCGTCAGGCGCTTAGCATTGACTCCGGGCCATCTTTGGCCACCGACTATCCGGTTTTTTCGCCCTATCAGCAGTATGCGGTTTCCCAGCGCTTGCTGGATAACTATCTGCAAGATGATGTTTTGGCCGAAGTGCTGGAGGCCGCCAAACCATCGGTGGTGCGCATCAAGGTCTATCTGAAGCAGTCAGGGGGGGCTTTTCAAACAGCTTATGGCTCGGGCGTGCTTATGGGGAGCCCGCCGGTGGTGCTGACCGCAGCCCATGTGCTGACGGCACTCCAGAACGATCCTTCCGCAGAAGCCGTTGCGGTGCTGGCTGATGGCCGAAATGTGCCAATAGAACTGCTTGAGGTCGGATCCGACGGCGCCGATTGGGCCACCCTGTCACCCACTAAGGCGGGTGCTCTGGACGGGCTGCCCTCGCTTATGCCCGGGCGCCGGGATAGCACCGACGACCGTTTGCTCGTGCTGGGCTATCCCGCCCAGGCGGGAGTGGATAAGGACGGTAATGTGGTAGCTGATGCGACGAAATCGGAGCAGGCCCTGGCGCCGCTGGGGTTAGTGGCGGCGCCGCATGGCAACAGTTTGCGGGTGATCGCGGGCATGCCCCCGGCCGGGGGTATGAGCGGTGGGCCGGTTATTAACCTGCGCGGGCAGGTGGTGGGTAATGTGCACGGCTGGGCCCATACGGGCGATACGCGGGGACAGCTGTTCACGGTGGCGGTCACTGAGGTGGAGCAACCCTAGCGCAGCGTTGCCGCGAATTTGCCGTTGCTCACCAGGTACTTGCTGCGCTGGTTTCTGCATCATCTAAACGCTGCTTATGATTTAGATGAGAGCAGCCGACTGGTGCCTACTCGATGTGGCGCCGGCATGCGAACAAGGCGAGAGGCATTCGGGAGGCTATGAGTGCTAGCAAGCTTATTCAATATTCTTATTCTGACCGCCATCGTATTTGCTGGCGTCTACATCGCGTGCAAGGGATATGCCTACGAAATTTCCACGCGGCGCATGCTCTTGGCTTCGCTGACCTTTGCCGTTTTGATGACACTGCCCATACCCATTCCGATTGTCGACCTGATTGTGCCAGCGGTCGGCCTCTACGTTGGTCTTATGGATGACAACTTTGACCGCAGCACGGTCAATAAAGTGTTCCTGTTTACGTTTCTTTTTGCTGTGCTGACCTCAGTCGGCCTCGCTTATCTTCTGCGCTAGGGCGTCATCATGCAAAATCACTCGCACTTCACCGAGCTATCGGCCGGAATGATTGCTGGCTCTCCGGCCACGCTGCCGCTCTGTGCCGCGTGGCGCGCCTTGCGCAGGCTTTTACCGTTAGCTCGTCGATAAGCGCGGTGCCGTTGTGTCGATAGCGGGTAGGAATCTGAGCAATGACGGGGTTTGCGTTCGTTTGTTGAATGACGCGCTGGTTGAAAATGATCGGGAATAAGACAGGGCGTTTTTGAGAGACTGATGCGGAAAACGAAAACGCTTCCACAGGAAGATATCCCTGAGTCTTGCTCCGTTGATGTATTTACGTTGTAGTAGCTCCCATTGAAACTGCTAGTACTACGCGGTAGGCAGAGCGATCTAACAAGTAGCGCAGAGGAGCACAGATGTCCGAGAGAGATTTTTTTTGGCTGCATATTAAGAAATCCGCAGGCATAAGCACCCGAGCACTTCTGCAGCCCTATTACGTCGAGGTTGATCGTATTAAGAAGCCAAAGACGTTCATGCAGGCTAAACCATCGGAGTATAACGATATCTTGAACAACTACCGCGTTGTTCTGGGCGAATATCAATTTAGGCGCTGTCTTTTTGCAAAGAAATTCCTCTATCCGGATACCTGGGATGACCTCTTCTCTTTCGCTTTTTCCCGCGACCCCATCGACCGATGCGTAAGCATGTATTACTACCTGTTCTGGAAGAACCGGGGGTTCTTCGGCAATGCAGCGCGCTCGATCAAGAAGTCTTTTAAGAGCAAAAGGGTTATCAATTACAACACGCCATACGCTTTCGATGTTTTTCTTGATTACGTACAAAAGGCGCGTTCCAGTGATTCCATCTATCGTCCCCTTGGCAACCACTTCACCACGCATACGGCGCCCATGTGGGGTGATATCACTGACGAAGATGGCAGGGTTCTGCTGGATGAGGTCTATCGTCTGGACCGTCTCATCGAAGGACTTAACCGTGCTTTTGAGCGCTGCGGAATAAGCAAGCGACTGGCGTCGGAAAGCGTAGAGTTAAACAAGAACCCTCGTAGAGATGGTTTCACGCCCAACAAGAATCAGATAAGAAAAATTCAGCAAATCTACAGTGAAGATTTTGATATCTACGAAAACGCGTGGAACGGCGCCGCATCCGCTTAGTGGACTCAGGGGTTCAAGCGCAACCACTTGGGCGATATCGAAACCTGCTTCCGGATAGAGCACTTATCTTTGACGTCGCCATTGTCGCAAGGTGCGGTTCGCGTCCGCCCGGCGGCGTCTTTGTGTGTACACTGCCCCGAGGGACTAACAGGGAGAGCGATCATGAAATGCCAGTGGGGGAGGGCCATGCTGGCCCTGATGGGCCTGTTGATCTTCATGCCGGCCTTTGCGGCTGAGACGGAGCAGGAACGCAAGACGCAGCAGGCGGAGTTGGACGCGGCCTGTGATGCAGTGCGCCAGGAAAAACTGGCGGTGATCAGAGCGGACTACGTGCAGGAGTGCATCGACAAAAAGCAGCGGCCGGACCGGGAATCCTGCGAACGATTTTATGCGGACTACGGGGAAGGGGCCGGACCGAATCAGGCACCGCTGTTCTACGACCTGCCCGAGTGTGTGAAAGCAGCCGAATACCGGCGCAGTTACCGCCATCCGGATCGTTGAGCTCGAACAGGCTGCCCCCTGTTAGCGACCAGGCGTAGGCACGGATGAGTGTTCTGATCGGCCCAGCTACCGAGTCCCATGCGGCGGAGATCAGTGCGCTGATTCTGGGGCTGTCCCGCTATTTCCTTACCGGGCCCGTTGGGCCGGATTCCCATTCGTTTCTTTCGACGCTGACGCCGGCGGCGACCGCGCAACGTCTTCGGTCTGATGAATTTTTCTACCTGGTGGCGCAGCACCAACCAGCCCCTGGTCAGGCTGCAACTGTGTGTGGCGTGATGGCCCTGCGCGAGCGGCATCATATCTATCACCTGTTCGTCGCGGCACCCATGCACCGCCAGGGCATTGCACGTAAGCTGTGGAACCATGTTCGCGAGCGGAGTCCTGCGCAGGCTTTTACCGTTAATTCTTCGATGAGCGCGGTGCCGTTCTATGAGCGCCTTGGCTTCCGGGCGACGGCCCCCTTGCAAACAGAACAGGGACTGAGCTTTTTGCCCATGAGTTTCAGTCCCGGACGTTAGGCGTCCACCCATGGCGCTCGCCCTGCGCGACGTTGCGGATAAAAAACGCGAGAGGTTCTTTGCCCATGAGACATTTACCCGTTGAAATCGACCTTTGGTCTACCTGGTACGCGGCCTTTTCGACCTGGGATTCAACCATCAACTTCTGGATCACCGCGACCTTCGCCGTGCTGGTTGCCAGCCACTCACTGCGTAATTCCATGACGACTCAGCTATCCCGCTACCTCGCGGGCCTGTATGTCGCCTTCTGTCTGTATACCCTGCTCAGAGCCGGTTCCATCTACGTGGAAGCCTACAAGCTGTCATGGGTGATGATGGAGTACGGTATTGGCTTCAGCCGTGCAAGTTCCCTGATGAATTTTCTGTCCAACCTCACCATGCTGCTGATTTTTATTGTGGCGAGTTTCGTCACGGTCCGCTTTGTGCTCGCCACAGCGCCGGATCGGCAGTCGGGAAGCGACTAGCCGTGGGTTAACTGCCCGTGAGGCTTCCGGTGGCCAGTGGGAGCGGCCACAACGGCCAGCGTAGGGGACGCTGACCCTGTGCGCCCAGATGGGGTTCAGCGCCGCGGGTGGTCTGGGCGCCAAGGGCCCCGCTAGAGCAGATCTTTGACGCCGATAAAGCCAAGAATCAGCGCGATACAGACAACCATCCCACGCGTGACTAAGACCCAGCGATCCAGATGTTTGTCGATCAGGCCGGCGGGCCCGGTCAGCTTTAGGCAGCGCAATAGCCTGATGCGCAAGCGGAGCAGCGCTTCCGCATAAACAAAAGCTGCCACTAAAAGGCCGGCGATAAGAACGGCTATAAAGATATTCAAATCGGCTCCCAGGATTTCCTGCTTTCATCATACGCTACCCATGGCGGCTCATCCGGAGCGAACCAGTCTGCGATGGCTCGCGTTCAATGGAAATCGGCTGCAAAAGACCGGCCCTGTTGGCTTGCAGCCCGGTTTGCGAAGTGCAAAACGAACCCGCCAGGACAACATCGCTGTGCGCGACGGCAGGTCCTTTTTTTGGTGCCCGTGCCAGCGGTGAACGCTTTTCAGCGGCTTGGCTCCAGGCAGCTAACCGGTGCCATGCTTTTGTCCTATGCTCAGTAAAAGGGTGCCGATGCCAGCGACGCAGCGGGGTCTGGCGTTGGCTGTCGCGCTCGAAGCGGCGATTTTTACGGCACCAACCCCGATCTCTGACCCCAGGCCTGAAGGAAGCCAATATGAAGATACGCAAGCTACTGATCTGTTTGATCTCCGGCACGCTGCTGGGCACCGGCCACCTTGCACTCGCTCAGGATACAGTGGAGGAATACCTGCGCGAGTACCCCAATCAGGAGCAGACCAGGATGATGAATGCCTGGCTGGAACAGCATGAGCAGGGCAGCTTTCAGTTCACCGGCCTGGTGGATCCGTCAGATGCCACCGTGGTGACGCCGCAAGCGACCGTGAATTATGGTTACAACTGGTTTTCCGTGTCCGATGGCCCGGCCATTATCACTACGCCCAGCTATGACAAATTTTTCTCCGTCTCGATCTTCGATATGAAGCACAACATTCCAGCGGTAATTGTGAATCCGTCCAAACCCATTCTCATCAAACGCCCTGATCAGGAACTCCCGCAGGGAGATTTTCATGTCGTCTCCCTGGAAACGGACCAGGGCCTAGTGCTGACGCGTATGGTGGTGGTTGATAATTTGGATCAGGTAGAACAGCTGTCCGAGCAGATCGTTATGCAAGGAGGCAAGGGCGATATGACGCGCAATGTGCAGCGCTTCTCCGCCGCGACTGATCGCCATGCGAATGCCGTGATTGATACGGTGATTGGCTTTCTGAACCCTGATGATGCCTTCGGCAAGGTGAGCGGCGATGTCAGCTTCCTGAACCTCGCGGCCGGGGTGAAACTGGGTCAGCTAGGAACGCCCCCGGACACGGTGCGCTATGGGACGATCCTCACCGATGATGATGGTCAGCCCTTGCGGGGTGACGCGACCTATATCGCTACCGTGCCAGCGGGACTTAATGAAGCCAGCGGATATTTCTCCGTTACGCTGTATGGCACCGACAACAAGCTGCTGATTCCCAATGCTTTGAAGGTTTACGATCGCACCAGTTTTTCGGCGGCGCCGAATGCCGACGGCAGCTACACCTTGACGTTCAGCCCCGATGGAGCGGGCCAGAACGGTATTCCCACCGGTAAAGATTTCTATGGGGTGCTGAGGGCCTATGTTCCCAGCCCCAATGCGAGCATGAAGGTGTCGGTAAAGAAACAGTGACTCAGCAGCTGCCAGCACGTGGCGAGGGTGGTTGAGTACAGCCAGGCCGGTCGGCTGGGACCCAGCCCCTTGGGCGTCCGGGTCTGGGGATCAGGTTCGGAGCACTGCCGGGCAACCGTATCGTATCCGCCGGTGCTTGTTGCAAGCGGCGTTAGGCATTCAATCTGCGGGAATGGCGGGGCGCCTCTCGGGTTCTTGTCTTGACGCCGTTGGCAGCAGATGTTTTCAGCGGCGCCTACTCGCTGATTGACTGTGGCCCGCCGCTGTTCTGTATCTGCCCGGGCATACCGCTGTCGCTGTTTTTGCGGGGGATCTCGATCAGATTTCTGGGCGTCATGGACGGTTCCCGTGCCTTCGCGGCATTGTTCTCGCTGGGTCTCACGAGCGTCCCCTGGGGCTTTGTGCCCGCGGCCGCGTTCTTGGCCGTGCTCAGGGGGTTTGAGGCCGACGACTTTATCAATGCAAGCCAGAGCTAGCAGCGGCGC
>JABSSV010000092.1 GCA_013213875.1 Lysobacterales bacterium | reverse complement strand
GTATCAATCGTCGCCGAGGTGATCACCACGCGCAGATCCGGTCGCCGCCGCAGCAGTTGTTTCAGGTAGCCCAACAGAAAATCGATGTTCAGGCTACGCTCGTGGGCCTCATCGATAATGATCGTGTCATAGCGTTCCAGTTGCCGGTCACCCACCGCCTCGGCCAGCAGAATGCCGTCCGTCATAAACTTCATCAGACTGTGCTCACCGAGCTGCTCGCGGAAGCGCACCTGATAACCCACCAGCTCACCGAGCTGCTGGCCCAGTTCTTCCGCAACGCGCGCGGCCATGGCGCGGGCAGCGATGCGCCGGGGCTGGGTACAGCCAATCAAACCACGCAAGCCGCGCCCGGCCTCGAGGCAGAACTTGGGCAGCTGGGTGGTTTTGCCGGATCCCGTTTCACCGGCGACCACAACCACCGGATGCTGGCGGATGGCCTCGATAATGGCTTCCCGGTGCGCGGTGATGGGCAGGGCCGGATCGTAGCCGGGCGTGGGCACACGGGCACGTCGGGCCGCCAGCGCCGCTTCCGCTTCCTGCAGCCGCGTCTCCAGCGCTGCCTGCAAACGGTCAACCGGCTGCCCGCGTCGTTGACGCTGGGCCATGCGCCGTTGCTGACCCCGGGCCCAGCGCAAATCCGCCGGCTTGAGGGCCGCCAGCCGCTGCTCTAGTTCCGCACTGTGATCCGTTTCTTCCATGGCCGCGCATTATAGGCGTCCAGGCATCAAAACGGCGCGTGACTGACACGCTACGACCGCTATAATCAAGCGGTTTTCCGTCTTGGGACCAGCCCCGTGAACGCCAATTTCCGCAGTGACAACGAGACCCCGGTGGCCGAGCCCATCATGCAGGCTCTACTAAGCGCCAATCAGGGCACGGCCCATGCCTACGCCGAGGACGATTGGTCCCTGCGCCTGGATCAGACCTTTAGCAAGGTTTTCGAGACCCCCGTGCGGGTGCTGCCGGTACCCACCGGCACGGTCGCCAACTCCATCGCCCTGGCCTGCGTCACGCCCCCCTGGGGCAGTGTTATCTGCAGCGGCAGCGCGCACATCTATCACGACGAATCCGGGGCGCCGGAATTTTACGGTCACGGCCTGCGACTGGTACGCAGCGAAGCGGACCAGGGTCGCATGAGCCCCAACCAGTTCGATGCAGCGCTGGCCGGAGCCGCCGGTCACGGCGTCCATAGCTATGCACCGGCCGCGCTGAGCCTGACCCAGTGCACGGAAAGCGGCACGGTGTACACGCCCGCGGAGATAGCCGTGCTGTGTGAACGAGCCCATGCGGCCGGACTGGTCACCCATATGGACGGCGCCCGCTTCGCCAACGCGCTGGCCACCCTGGGCTGCAGCCCGGCGGAGTGCACCTGGCGCAGCGGTATCGACATGCTGTCCTTCGGTGCCAGCAAAAACGGCTGCCTGGCAGCCGAGGCGCTGGTGTTCTTCCAGCATCATGAGCACTATGAAACGGCGGAACGCATGCGCAAGCGGGGCGGCCATCTGTACAGCAAAATGCGTTATATCTCAGCACAACTGCTGGCCTATCTAGAGAACGGGCTGTGGCTGCAGCTGGCGGCCCATGCCAACCAGCAGGCCAGCACTTTTGCGGCGGCCGTGGAAGCCCATGACAGTGCGCAGCTGGCCTTTCCCGTGCAGGCCAACGAGGTGTTCCTGCGCTGGCGCGTCGAGGCGCTGGAAGCCCTGGCCGCGGCGGGCATGGAATTTCTGACCTGGCCCGGCCAGCCGGATCTGGCGCGCTTCGTCTTTGGGCACAGCACCAGCCCTGCGGAAACCGGCGCGCTCATCGCCGCTCTGGAGGCCCAGCCGTGAGCACCAAAGATGGCGGCCTGAAGCGCGAGATCAGCGGTCTGGGTTTCTCGGCCCTGAGTCTTAACAGCATTATCGGTGCCGGCATATTTGGCCTGCCTGCGGTGGCCGCCGCCCGGGCCGGCGACTTCGGGCCCTGGATGTTCGTGATCTGCGGGCTGCTGATCGTCACCGTGGTGCTGTCCTTTGCCCGCGCCGCCTCTACCGTGCGCAGCACCGGCGGCGTCATCGTATACGCCACCCGGGCCTTTGGCCCCTTCATCGGCTTTCAGACCGGCTGGCTATCCTATCTCAGCCGCGTCAGTTCCCTGGCAGCGAATGCCAATGTCATGGTCACCTATCTGGCCTGGTTCTGGGCGCCCCTGGACACGCATCCGGGGCGGGGCCTGATGCTCACCCTGATTATCGGCGGCATGAGCTGGCTCAATGTGGTGGGCGTGCGTAACTCCATTGCCGTGCTCTACGGCTTCACGCTCATGAAGCTGCTGCCCCTGAGCGTGCTGGTGCTGTTCGGTCTCGGCCAGCTTGATAGCAGCATGCTGTTTGGCGCCAGCATGCCGCCACTGAGCGGCTTCGGTGAGACCGTGCTGGTACTGCTCTATGCCTTTGTGGGCTTCGAGGGCATCGTGGTGAATGCGGGCGAGGGCCGGAACCCCACCCGTGACCTGCCCCGCGCTCTGCTGCGAACGGTGCTGGTGATCGGCGTGTTCTACTTCATGATTCAATGGGTGGCCCAGTCAACCCTGCCGGATCTGGCCACCAGCCGCACCGCGCTGGTTGATGTGGCGACCGTGCTGCTGGGGACCGGCGGTGCTGCCATGCTAAGCCTGGGCGCGGCCTTCTCCGTAGGCGGCAATCTCATGACCGCGGTACTGACCGCGCCGCGCATGACCTGGGCGCTGGCGCGGGATGGCTCCCTGCCGGCCTGGCTGGGCGCCGTGCACCCGCAGCATCAGACCCCGCACCTTTCGATCTGGTTTTATGGCGCCCTGAGCCTGGCACTGGCCCTTAGCG
>JABSSV010000091.1 GCA_013213875.1 Lysobacterales bacterium | reverse complement strand
GGAGCACCCGCCGGGGCTGGCATCTGGGCCGGTTTTTCGCCCCCAGGTCGCGCTTCCGATCGGATAGGCGCGGTTCTCATTGTTCCGCTTATGTGCGAGGGTATGGCGGATAAGGAGAACAATCCATGAGTGAATCTTTTTCCATCCAGTCCTATCTGGACCAGCACCCGGACATGACCGCGCTGGAAATCCTGACGCCGGACATGAACGGCATGTTTCGGGTCAAACGCATCCCGCGGGATGAAGCGCCGACCTTTTTTGAGAAGGGCCTGACCGGTCCGGGCACCATGCACCTCATGAACAGCCTCGGCGATATGGCGATCACGCCCCGGGTGGGGCGCCTGAACGGCGATCCAGACCGCGCCATGAAAGCCGTGCCGGCCACGTTGACGCCTATTCCCTGGCTGGCCTCGGAAACACATCAGGTGCTCTCAACCTGGGAGGAACTGGACGGACAGCCCCTACCCTTCGATCCGAGGGTGGTGCTGGCGCGGGCACTCAAGCCCCTGACCGATATGGGTCTGAAAGTTGTGGCCGCCACGGAGCTTGAGTTCTACCTGCTGGAACAGCACGACGGCGACCGGCCGAAAGCCCGGCTGGGACGCGTGGGTGGCACCGCCCTGCGTCAGCATGGCATCCAGTACGCCAACTCGGAAGACATGCAGGAGCTGGATCCGTTCTTCGAAGCCGTGCGGAAGGCCTGCGAAGTTCAGAATCTGCCCGCCACCACCGCCCATCTGGAATTCAGCGAGGGCCAGCTGGAAATCAACCTGCACCACATAGACGACGTGATCACCGCCTGTGACCATGCGGTACTGCTCAAGCGCCTGATTAAAGGCGTTGCCCATGAACAGGGCATGGCGGCCACTTTTATGGCCAAGCCCTGGGAGGAGCACGCGGGCAACGGGCTGCATATTCATGTCAGCCTCTACGACGAGCAAGGCAACAATATTTTTGCCGATCCGGACTCGGATCAAACGCCGCCCATGAGCGACAAGCTGCGCCATGCCATCGGCGGCCTGCAGGCCACCATGGCCGAATGCATGGCCATTTTTGCGCCCAATGGCAGCTCCTACAAAAGGATTCGCCCGGACCATTTCGCGCCCGTGGGCGTGAACTGGGGCTACAACCACCGGGACCTGGCCCTGCGCATACCGGTCAGCAATGCCAAGAATCTGCGCATCGAGCACCGGGTGGCCGGCGCTGATGCCAACCCCTACCTGGTCATGGCTTGCATCCTCATGGGGCTGCACCACGGGCTAACGCAGGCGCTTGAGCCCAGCGAGATGATTCAGGAAGCCACGCTCATGGAGGGGCAGCCGGTCACCCTGCCGCTCTACTGGCCGCAGGCGCTGGAGCTATTTGATGGCAGCAAACTGCTGCCCGAATACCTGGGCAAAAATTACTGCACGCTCTACAGCGACGTGCGCTGGGACGAGTGTGAGCAGTATCACGGCCGCATCAACGAGGTGGACCTGGCCTGGTATCTGCGCAGCTCCTGACCGGAGTGCCCCGATACACGGGGCGCTCTACGCAGCGCGAAGCAGGCTGCAGATCGCAAGACGAATCCGCTACACTTGAGCGCTGTCTGTCCGTAATCGGGATGATCCACACATGCGCTATCTGCTTACCCTGACCGCCCTGCTGCTGGCCGCCTGCCAGCCAGCCACACCTACTGCCAGCGACAATGCCCCCATGGCCGCCACGGATGGCCAGGCGCCGGAGGAACCCATGGCCACGAAACGCCCGGTTGAAATGACCCTGCACGATCACACACGCGTGGATGAGTACTACTGGCTGCGCGATGACACACGCACCGATCCGGAGGTACTGGCCTATCTGGAGCAGGAGAACGCCTGGTTTGAGCAGGAAATGGCGCACACGCAAGGGCTGCAGGAAACCCTGTTCGAAGAAATGACCGGGCGCCTTGATCCGGACGAATCATCCGTGCCCTATTTCTGGCGTGGCTACTGGTATTACAGCCGCTATTCCGATGGCAGTGAGTACGCGGTCTATGCGCGCAAAAAAGGTTCCCTGGACGCACCTGAGGAAGTGCTCCTGGATGCCAACGAGCGGGCCGCCGCCCATGACTATTACAGCCTCGGCAATCTGGAGGCCAGCGATGACCACCGCTACCTGGCCATCGCCGAGGACACGCTCAGTCGTCGTATTTATGACATTCGCATCCTGGATACGGAAAGCGGTGAATACCTGCCGGAAGTGATCAGTAACGCCTCCTCCTCACTGGCCTGGTCGGCTGACGGACGCTACCTGTTCTATCTGGACAAGCACCCGGAAACCCTGCTGGCCTACCGGGTCATGCGGCATGAGCGCGGCACGGATCCGTCTGCCGATGTGATGGTGTACGAGGAGCAGGACAACACCTTCTACAGCGGCCTGTACCGTAGCCGCTCGGGCGACTATCTCATGCTCAGCCACTCGAATACGGACAGCACGGAGGTGCAGCTGCTGGCGGCTGATGATCCGCTGGGTGAATTTACGCCCTTCCTGCCGCGGGAGGCCAACCATGAGTACAGCATCGACCACGCTGCGGGACGCTTCTACATCCGCAGCAACTGGCAGGCGGAGAACTTCCGGGTGCTGAGCGCAACCCGTGAGCAAGGCCCGTACAAGGAGCAGTGGCAGGAACTGATTCCCAACCGCGACGACGCCATGGTGCGTCAGGTGCTGGCCTGCGATAACTGGCTGGTGCTTAACGAACGCAAGGACGGCCTGCGCAAGGTGCGCGTGCTGGCCCATGACGGCAGCGTAGACCGCTATCTGGAGAGCGATGAAGCGGCCTACATCATGTGGCTTTCCAGTAATCCCAGTACCGACACGGACACGCTGCGCTACGGCTTTTCCAGCCTGGTAACACCCTCACAGATTTGGGAAATCGATTTGGCGACGGGGCTTAGTACCCTGTTGAAGGCCGACCGGGTGCTGGGCGATTTTGACAGCAGCGACTATCGCACCGGCCGCCGCATGATCACGGCCCGGGACGGCGTTTCCGTGCCCGTGTCGCTGGCCTGGCACAAGGACACGCCGCTGGACGGCAGTGCACCAGCCCTGGTCTATGCCTACGGTTCCTACGGCAGCTCCACGGATCCCTATTTCCGCAACTCCATCGTCAGCCTGCTCGACCGTGGCTTTGTCTATGTCATTGCCCACATTCGCGGCGGGCAGGAAATGGGCCGCCAGTGGTATGAGCAGGGCCGGCTCATGAACAAGAAAAATAGCTTCTATGACTTTATTGACGTGACCGCCAGCCTGCAGGACAACGGCGTCATTGACCGACGCCGCACCTTCGCCCAGGGCGGCAGTGCCGGCGGCCTGCTTATGGGCGGCGTGATCAACATGGCCCCGGAACGCTATCTGGGCGTGCTGGCCGCCGTGCCGTTCGTGGATGTGGTCACCACCATGCTGGACGAATCCATCCCGCTCACCACCGGCGAATTCAGCGAATGGGGCAACCCCAAGGAAGCTGAGGCCTACCACTACATGCTGTCCTACTCACCCTATGATCAGGTCAGCGCCCAGGACTATCCGAACCTCATGGTAACCACCGGCCTGCATGATTCACAGGTGCAGTACTTCGAGCCCGCCAAATGGGTGGCACGCCTGCGCGACCGGCGCACGGACAACAACCGGCTCATCTTCCGTACCAATATGGAGGCGGGCCACGGCGGCGCTTCCGGCCGCTACCAGCAGTATCAGGAGACCGCCGAGGAGTTTGCCTTCCTGATTGACCTGGCCGCCCAGTAGGTCGCGGCCGGTCAGGATGCGCTGCGCAGCAACCAGCCGAACACAAGCAGGTAGGCGCACACACCGGTGAGCAGGGCCACCATAAAGGCCAGATAGGCGGCCTTGAGCAGCCGGAATTTTTTTCCGAGCACGCTGCCAAGGCCGTAGATATCGCGCATCATGGCCTCGTAGAGCGCCGTGCGATTGCCCATGAGTTCCTGCATGCCGCGCACAAACTCGTTTTCCGTTAGACCGGAGAAGTGTCCGAAAAACAGCAGACTGTCCTGATCGTGCTGCAGCTGATCCAGCGTGGCGCGCTTGGGGCTGACGCGGGGCCTGGCCGCCAGCACGGAAAACACCAGCGAGACCATGGTTCCAAGCAATAACAGGGTGGTTGGCAGCATGAGCCAGGGATTGCTGTCCAGCTTCGGTGCCACGGCCGCGAGAATGATAGAAATGATGATGCCGTTGATACTGATCATCATATTGGCCTTGTTATCGGCCAGGCTGGTGAGATCCATCTGTACCCGGTACACATTCCGGAACATGGTTTCCACCCCCCGGGCGGAACCGGGAGTTTTGTCCGGGCCGGTGACTGGCGGGGGCCCGGCAGCCGCTGCCTGCTGCTCATCACGCAACGCTTTCTGCACCGCCGCGCTGGCCTGGGCCAGGCGTTTCTCCGCTTTTTCCAGCTCGCTCATGGCGCCCAATATAGCCGTTGGAACTTGAACCGGCTATGTCAGGGCAGGCACTCAGTCCTCAGCCAGCGCCTCACACAGCGCGATATTGTCATTAGCCACCCGGGTAAGCCGGATGCTATCGGCCAGATTTTGTTCCGGCAGTTCGTAATACAGCTCGGCGAGGTTGCAGTTGGCAAAAATCAGTTCAATGCGACCGCTTTCGCTGGTCACCGGGCTGGGGCTGCCACTGTCAAACACGCCGCCGCGGGTGGTATAGAGGGTCCGCTCCGCCCGATTGCCGTCAAAGGGGCCGCTGGCGGTGAACCAGCG
>JABSSV010000090.1 GCA_013213875.1 Lysobacterales bacterium | reverse complement strand
CGACGGACAGACTGACCACCCGGCGCTGGGGAAACAGGTCACCTAGCAGGCGCTGGGCCAGTGCATCCGCACGCGCGTCACCAAAGCGCGGTGTGAATACGGCGCCATTAGCGAGATAGAAATTGGCATAGCTGGTAAACAGCTCCCGGTCCTCGTTAGCGGGCTCCGTGGCGCAGGGAATGTCCAGCAGCGTAAAGTTGCGACCGCGTGCATCGGTTTCGCGCGCCAGGATGGCGCGGCTTGCAGCCAGCGCCAGCCCCCAGTCCGAATCATCATCGGGATAGCCGCTGGTCATGATGACTCCGGGCCTGACCACGCGCAGGGCGCCATCAATGTGACCGTCCGTGATGTCCTGATTGGCCACGCCTGGCAGCCAGATCACTTTCTCCGCACCGAAGGCGCGCTTGAGTTCCGCGGTCATGGTGGACTTGTCCATGCCCGGATTGCGGTTGTCGTGTAGCCAACAGCTTTCCGTGAGCAGCAGCGTGCCCTCACCATCGCTTTCAAGACCGCCACCTTCGCCCGTCAGCGGGGTGCGCAGATGTGGCAGGCCCAGCTGCGCGGCCAGACTGCCGGCCACCACTTCGTCCTGTTGGCGCCAGCGCTGCCGCTCACCCCAGCCGTTAAAATTCAGATCCAGGGCCGCCAGGCGCCCGTCGTCCGCGCGCAGAAACACCGGGCCACTGTCACGCATCCACATGTCATCACTGGCGATAGGCACCAATTCCACCTGCGGGCCACAGGCTGCGCGCGCAGCAGCGTGCTCATCGGGGTGTGCCAGCATGCGTACCGGCTCAAACCGGGCGATGGCGGCGGCCAGCCGTCCCAGAGCGGCCCGGGCAGCGTTGGCTTCGGTGACGGAATCATAGTTGCGCGTGTCCTGCAGCCAGCTCATCCAGGTACAGGCGTGGGGCTCATGTTCCGCCGGCAAGCGCCAGTTGTTGCCAGCGGTCAAGCCGGTGCTGGCGCCGAGTAGGGACCAGGCAGAATACTTGAGCAACGGGCGGCGATGCATGTTCGGATTCTGCCATAAAAAAACCCCCGGCTGTTCAGGCCGGGGGTTGTTCTTCAACGTGGCCTTGGAGGCCTAGCGCGAGGCGACCGTCGGTTTACCGAAGCCGCATTCGTTCTCGAAGAAGCCGTTCATGAGGCTGAACATGCTTTCGAAATGACGCGGATACCAGGGCAAGCTGTGTGGCATGTCAGGAATCAGCTCATATTGCGCGGGTACCTTGTCCTTCACACCTTTGTAGAAGTTCTCGGCGTGCCAGCTGGGCGTGCGTACATCGCGGCTACCCACAAACAGCAGTACAGGAATATCGGCTTTCTCCGTGTTTTCCATGGGGTCCATGCCCTTCACGGTGACACCCTGGAAGCGGCGTTGCAGCCGGTTTTGGCTCCAGTTGTTACCCAGGCGGGCCAGATCGGTTACCGGCGCACCGGAAATCGCGCACTGGTAGGGACCGTCGGGACGGACCACGGCCGCGGCGGCGGCAAAACCACCGTAGGAGTAGCCAAAGATCGCAATCTTGTCCTTGTCCGCAATGCCTTCCTCGATGAGCCAATAGGCACCATCGTCCTTGTCGTCCTGCATTTTCTGGCCCCACTCGGCATCACCGGCCATCCATAGCTTCCGACCCAGACCATCGCTGCCGCGGTATTGGGGACGGAGCACGGCGTAGCCACGCGCGG
>JABSSV010000009.1 GCA_013213875.1 Lysobacterales bacterium | reverse complement strand
GCCGATGATGTGGATGAGAGCCTGCCGGTAGCGGTCACCCCTTGGGCGGCGGTGCACGCAATGGCCTCTGACTGTGCGCCTGATATTCCCGTGGGCGGACTGGATACGTCCTACATTCAACACACCTCGGGTTCCACGGGCGAGCCCAAATTGATTCGGCATACGCATGCCAGCGCTTTGGCATTCGTGGAGTGGGCCGTATCTGCATACGGCATCCATGCGCAAGATCGCCTTAGTAATCATTCTTCGCACCATACCTGCTTTGCTACCTTTGATTACTATGCTGCGGCTCGCGCCGGAGCGACCACGGTGGTGCTGACGCCGGCCGCCATGATGATGCCTCCCACGCTGTCCGCCTTGCTGGAAAGCGAACGGGTTTCCATCTGGTATTCCGTGCCCACGGCTCTGGTGCAATTGCTGCTGCGCGGCACGCTACAGGAGCGTCAGTTGGATGCCTTGCGCTGGGTCTTGTTTGCGGGTGAGCGATTCCCTGAAAAACATTTACGGTCGTTGATGAAACAGCTCCCGCGGGCACGATTCAGCCATGTTTATGGTTCTACAGAGGTCAATGTCTGTAGCTACTATCATCTTCCCGAGGAGCCACAACTGCCCGACCCACTGCCCATTGGTGTGCCTTGCAGTAATACCCGGGCACTGGTGGTAGACCCGTCCGGCAGGCCTGTTGCAGCGGGTGAGTCGGGCGAGTTGCTGGTGCAAGGCTCGACGCTGATGAGTGGATACTGGGGCGACCCGGAACGTAACCGCCAGGTGCTGCTGGAGCGCCCCGCTGCTGGTGGCTTGAGCGAACGATGGTATCGCACCGGAGATCGTGTGCTGCAGCTGCCAGACGGTACCCTGGCTTTTGGTGGGCGGGAAGATCGACAGGTCAAAATCCGGGGTCATCGTGTCGAACTCGACGAGGTTGAGCATGCGCTTATGGCTCAGGATTCGGTGCTGGAGGCGGTGGCCCTGACGCAGGCGGATGACGAGGACAGCCAGCAAGTTTCTGCGGTCGTGGTGCTGGATCCAGCTTCGCGCACGGACGTGAGGGAGTTGTTGGTCGCGGTGGGTCGCCTGCTACCACGTCATGCGGTGCCAGCAAGTCTGATCTCATTGCAGAGCTTACCGCGTACCCCAACAGGCAAGGTGGACCGCCGCCAGCTCGCCGTGATGCTCACCGAAGCTGCGGCCGCATCGCCCGATTCGACTGGGCTGGGCTAGCCAGCGCAGCGGATGGTGAGCTAGGCATGGCAGGGGCAGCAAACATACCAGTTTCAGGTAGTCAGGCCCTGTTCTGGGCCGGAGCGCGCCTGTCGCCTTCTTCACCGCTATACAATATGGCGTTCCGGATCGATCTGTATCAGGAGCTCAATGAGCGAGCGTTTGCTGCCGCCGTCGAACGGGTAGTGGCTGAGAGTGATGCGCTAAGAACGGTGTTCTCCGATGCCGGTGGCGCATTGCAGGCACGTGTTTTAGATGCGCTTNCGGACGTGCATGAGACGATTGATTTACGCGCTGCGGAGGCACCGAAAAGGCAGGCGGAAGCGTGGATTCAGCAGCGCGTCCGGCGCCCNTTTGATCTATCGACTGGCAGCCTTTCNAGCACCCTGCTATTGCTCGATGAATCGCACTCGGTCTGGCTGCTGAATCAGCACCACATTAGTACAGATGCCTGGTCAGCAAGCCTCATCTATGCCCGCGTGGCTCTTTATTATCGGCAGCTGTGTCAATCAGCAGAGGTGCCCGCTGCGACGGAGCAGTGGCCGCTTTTTGCGTCACATCTTCAGCGGGAAACGGCAGCCCAGGATTCCCGGCGCCTGTTACAAGCCCGAGCTCACTGGCAGCATAGGGAACAGCGCAGCCATCTCTCGCTTTATGGTCACCCCCCAGGCAATTCGGACGGTCAAGCGCGTCGACTGACCGTTGCCCTTGGTCAACAACGCTGTGATCGTCTGCGCGCTCTGGCGCANCGNTCGGATTTGCGCTTGCTCAGTGAGGACCAAGCACTCTTCACCCTCTTTGCGACCGCTTTGGCGGCCTATTTGTCCCGGGTGGCGGATAGCGAGTCGGTCACTTTTGGTGCCACAACCAGCAACCGTCTGAGCGCTGACGAGCAACGTACGATCGGACTGTTCGTAGAGCTTTTTCCCCTGGTGGCGGAGGTGGATCTTACTGCGAGCTACCTGGACCTGTATCGCGCTCTTTCAGAAGAGTCCAGCGCGCTGCTGTTTTACGGTCTCCCAGGTGCCAGCACGCCCGCTTCCGCGCGGGCGTTTAACGTCATTCTTAACTATTTGCACATGGGGTTTGGGGCGTTTCATGGTCATGAAACCCAGGTTCGCTGGCTGGATAACGGCGCCATGGATCCCGCCCACGCGCTGCGTTTTAACATACATGACTTTGCTAATTCCGGTTGCTTTGTACTGAGTCTTGATGTGAATACGGACCGCTTTGATGCGCATCTGTGTGAGCGCATACCGGCGCATTTTCTGCGTGTACTGGATGCTTTACTGGAAGACTGCAATGCGCCCATTGGCGCGGTGCCACTCGCGGGTGAGGATGATGCGAGCATTCTTGATCGTACCGAGCCGGTGCCCAGTAGTCTTGCGGGTTTACCAACGGTCATCTCGCTCTTCGATGAGCAGGTGGCGAGGCAACCGGAGGCGCCAGCACTGGAGTCCGAGGGCGTCATGGTCAGCTATGCGCTGCTGCGGCAGCGTTCTGAGGCGCTGGCGCAAGTGCTAGCACAGCGGGGAGTTGGCGATGGTTCCTTGGTCGGTATCTGTGCGCGTCGGTCCCTAGAGTTGGTGACCGCCGTTTTTGCCGTTCTCAGGGCCGGAGCGGCCTTCGTTCCATTAGAACCGGCATTGCCCCGTAAACGATTACAACTGATCGTGGAGGATACGGAGGCAGCCTGTATTCTCGTGGATGAAACCGGCGCTTCGATCATTCAGGAAGCGGGCATCACCATCAGCTGCTTATCCCTGAAAGATAGGCCCGAGCCGGTCCCGCCAAGGACCGATTTGCCGCCGGTAGATCCCGCCGCGCCTGCCTATGTTTACTACACTTCAGGCAGCACCGGCCGGCCCAAAGGGGTGATGGTGGGACATGCAGGGCTGGCCGATTACATTTCCTGGTCACTGCATGCGCTTTGCCCACCGGGAGCAGTCAACTTTCCGCTGTTTTCCGCCTTTGGTTTTGATCTCACCATTAACGCGCTGTTTGCGCCTTTTGTGGCCGGTGGCACACTAAAAATTTATCCCGAGCCCATGTCTGGGACAGACCTTTCCATTCGCGCCGTTATGGCTGATGACGCGGTGGATGTCGTCAAGCTGACGCCGTCTCATCTGGCGCTGGCTTTGCCTTCGGCGCAGCCCGTCAAACGCATTAAGACGCTGCTGTTTAGTGGTGAAGAACTCAAAACCGAGTTGGCCTTCCGGGGGCTGGAGTGTCTCGGTGAAGACCTGGTCATGATCAATGAATACGGTCCGACCGAGGCCATTGTCGGAAGCACCTTTCACCGTTATGACCCGGCGCGGGACACGGAGTCAGCCGTGCCCATTGGCTTGCCGGACCATGGTGCGGCCATTTACATACTGGATGATTTTTTCAACGCCGTTCCCCGTGGCGTGGTTGGAGAGGTATTCATTGGCGGCGAACGCTTGGCGCAAGGTTACCTTAAGCGCGCAGCGTTAACCGCAGAGCGGTTCCTGCCGGATCCGTTCCGACCGGGTGGACGCATGTACCGTACCGGTGATTTCGCGCGTTGGGATGGTGAAAAACTGAACTATCTTGGACGTCGCGATGGGCAGGTAAAAATCCGCGGTAACCGCATTGAACTCGGCGAAATTGAGCATGTCG
>JABSSV010000089.1 GCA_013213875.1 Lysobacterales bacterium | reverse complement strand
GTGGCGACCCTGCACCCCAGCGGCGTGGATTTCGCGGCTGTACTACCCCTACGGGAGGGCGAATGGTTACTGGTAGGGGAGGGCGGCACCTATCGCTATCCACCTCGTGAGGGAGCGCGCTGATGGAAGCCGGTTCACAAACCCGATTACATAAGATCGCGACCTTCCTTATCGGCTCGCGCTACGCGGTGGTTGGTCTGTTTCTGGCCATTACCGGTTTCATGCTCTGGTCCATGCTGCAGCTGCAGATTGAGACCGGCTTCAAGAAGCAGTTGCCGCTCAAGCATGAGTACATGATCACCTTTGAGGAGTATGAGCAGGATTTCGGCGGTGCCAATCGGGTACTGGTCTCGCTCATGGCCCGCGATGGGCAGATGTTTACGCCGGAGTTTTTCACGGCCTTTGAGGACATCACCAACCAGGTATTTTTCATTCCCGGCGTCGATCGCGCCAGCGTCCGCTCTATCTTTACACCCAATGTGCGTTTCGTGGAGATTGTGGAGGATGGCTTTGCGGGTGGTAATGTCATCCCTTCCGATTTTGCACCCTCTCCAGAGGCGTTTGAGACGGTCCGTGCCAATATCGTTAAATCCGGTGAAGTCGGCCGCCTGGTCGCTTCGGACTTTTCTGGCGCCATGGTCTGGGCCAATTTGCTGGAGGAGAATCCGACCACCGGCGAAAAGCTTGATTACCGGGCGGTAGCAGCGCAGTTGGAGGCCATTCGCACCCAGTATGAGGGTGAGGACTTTACCGTTCATATCATCGGATTTGCCAAAATTGTCGGCGATATCTCCGACGGCGCGAGAGGCGTGATCTGGTTCTTCGGCGTGGCCTTTATCGTCACTGCGATCCTGCTCTACCTGTACACCCATTCCGTGTGGCTCACCCTGCTGCCTCTGCTGTGCTCGCTGGCAGCGGTGATCTGGCAGATGGGTACGCTGAGCCTGCTCGGCTATAGCCTCGATCCCATGAACATTCTGACGCCCTTCCTGATATTTGCCATCGGGGTTAGCCACAGCGTGCAGAAGATCAGCGCCTGGGTCGTGGAAAAGGAATTCGGTGGTCGCACGCCCGATCAGTGGGTGCAGGCGGGTGTCACGGATGCGACCCAGATACCGCGCCGTTCACCCATGCATGGCTCGCGCGAAACCATCAAGAAACTGCTGGCGCCGGGCGTGATCGCCCTGGTCTCCGATACGGTGGGCTTCCTGACCATTCTGTTTATCCAGATCCGCATCATTCAGGAGCTGGCGATTACGGCCAGCGTGGGTGTGGCGGTCATTATTTTCACCAACCTGATTCTTCTGCCGGTGCTGCTTAGCTGGGTGCAGTTGCGTAACCCCCAGGCCTATCGCCAGCGTTTGTTGGAAAAGGCACAAAAGCCCTCGCGTTTCTGGCAGGCAACGGCGCGCTTTACGGAACCGAAGCGGGCGCTGCAGGCGATTGTCGCTGGTGTGCTGCTGTTTATCGTTGGCTTCTGGATTGCCCAGGACATGAAGATTGGCGATTCAGAGCCTGGCGTGCCGGAGCTGCGTCCGGAAGCCCGCTATAACCAGGATGCGAACTTTATTGCGGAACGCTTTGCGCTGGGCTCCGATGTGATTACCGTCGTAGCGGAGACCCTGCCCAATGCCTGCACGGAAATTTACGATGTGATGGAGCGCATTGATCGCTTCGCCTGGAACATCGAAAACGTGGAGGGCGTACAGAAAGTGGTCACGCTTTCCAAAGTGGCCAAAACCGTAAACTCCGGTTGGAACGAAGGCAATGTGCGCTGGCGCGTATTGCCCAGCGATCGCTATGTGATGCGCCAGGCCGTCGGGGGTATTGAGACCGATACGGGGCTATTGAACGCTGATTGCAGCGCCATGCCGATCATGATCTTCACGGAAGACCATCGCGCTGAGACCATTACCCGGGTGGTCGATCGGGTTAAAGAGCTGCGTGCGGAACTGAATCTGCCGGGTACGGAATTCGTGTCAGGCAGTGCCTAC
>JABSSV010000088.1 GCA_013213875.1 Lysobacterales bacterium | reverse complement strand
TATCTCCCCCCTGGTCGGTTCATGGTCAGGGCATCTGAATGCCGCCGCCGGGACCGCCAGCTCCGCCCATGCCGCTCATGCCCGGATCCATGCCGCCTTTCGGCACCACGATCTGCGAGGCTGCCTGGCGCTGCATTTCCTTGAGTTCTTCCATGGTGCGCTCTACCGCTTCTTTGGCGGCGTCCCCGAATCCGGCAACGGCCGCGGCCAGAGACTCATTCGGCAACTCGAAGGTCAGGGGCAAGGCACCGGCTGGCGTCATGATTTGCGTGGAGCCAATGTATTGAACCTCGCGGCTGCTGTCCTCGCTGCCGTCTTCGGTCACCGGCGTCAGGCGGCGAATGGTACCGATGCGGCTGTCTGTGAATACGTCCTCGCGGGCGAGGTTAGCGCCATCCATCTGGATGTCCTGTTCCTGCATAGGGTCGTTCATACCAATATCCTTGTCTTAAGTTCAGCTCACTAAGCTGGGGGCATGCCGCCGACAAGGCAACGTGGCCAGCAAATAATTTAGTGCAATGGCAGGCCCTTGCGAATCGCCAGACTCCGACCTTGCAAGCCGTTGCCAGTGGCCTAGCGCAGCGTGATCATGCCACGCCATGAGTGCCTGATTGCCGCTTTTAAAGCGGTTGGCAGCGCGATGGTTCATCGGCGCGTCCCGTCTGGCGGTCCGTGATCCTGGTCAGGCAATGCCGAACCCAAGCATACCGCAGGGGCGCTAGCGGGCCCTATCGCACTCTGGCCAGCGGACCGCCAGCATGGCAAAAAGTTTTTCATCCGCCCATTCCCTAAAGTCATCGTCCCATGCGCACTGGTGTTCCAGGCCTTCGTACTGGAAGCCCAGTCGTTCGAACAGGCGCAGCGAGGCTTGGTTGCGCGGATCGATTCGGGCTGTAACCCGGTGCAGGCCGGCAGCAAAAAGATGCCCGAGCAAAAGGCGACAAGCCCGAGAGGCCAGGCCGCGACCCTGCCAGGCTGGATGTAGCGCAATGCCCAGTTCCATCTGACGGCCCGGGTCGAAGGCGCCGGTACCCATATCGCCTACCCGATGTTCCCGGCCCTGATCGTCACGCAGCGCGATGACCACCTGGAAAGGTTCTTCCTGCATGCCCGGTGCCCGACCTTGCTGCTCTCCCGCCAGTGCCAGGACCTCGGCCACCGTGGCCGGGCGCCAGGACTGGAAGCGGACCACGTCCGGGTGGGTGCGGCATTGCTGCACAAAAGCTGCATCGTCTGCGCGCATGCCGCGCAGGCTGAGCTCGTCGTCTTGCAGATAGAACGTGTCCATGCGGCGATTGTAACGATCGGCTTGCGTCCTGCCCAATAGCGCCAGCGCCGGTGCTACAGTTCCTGTTCGATGGGTAGCCAGCCGATCAGTGTTGCAAGGAAGCGTTTCCAGATCGACGCTTCCGGATCATGCGTCCAGCTTTGCGTACCGTCGGGGAGGTCCAGGGTCCAAAGCACCTTGCCGCGCTCATCCAGAGACAGGCGATAGGCGCTGCCCGGCGCGAATTC
>JABSSV010000087.1 GCA_013213875.1 Lysobacterales bacterium | reverse complement strand
GTGCCGGGCGCCTGTAACCGTCCTTTCAGTAGCAATCTGGCTGAGGGGCAACGCTGGCGCGCTGCGGAAGAGATCAAAGCCGATTTCGAGCCGCTGTTAGCCCGCAACGGCGCCGCAGCGACGGTCCACATGTGCGGGTCGGGCGTGACGGCTTGTCACAATCTGTTCGCCATGGAGTACGCCCAATTGCCGGGTAGTCGTCTTTACGTCGGTTCCTGGAGCGAGTGGATCCAGAATTCCCAGCGACCGGTAGCCACCGGTCGCTGAGCTGGGCGACGCGCTCCGCGCGGCGGCTATTTCTTGCCGAGGGCGGCCACCAGTGCATGCAGCGTGGCCTGCGTTTCTTCACTGAACCACACGGATAGAAAAGCTTCGTGATCCATGGTGCCGGCTTCGTCGAAGAGACGGGTGAGTGACTCCCGCATCATGCGTCGGTTGTTGGACATGGTGACCGGTGGCAGGCGGAGCAGGTTTTCGCACCAGGCGACGGCCTGGGCGACGGTGCTGGCCGGATCCTCCGCCAGCTGGTCTACCAGTCCCAATGCCAAGGCTTCCTGGGGACCGACCAGAGCACCGGAAACCAGCAGGCCTTCAGCCTTGTGGGCACCGACCAGTCGTACCAGCGCCTGATGGATGAAGGGTGGCAGGGACAGGCCCACCTGGGTCTCGTTCAGGCCGATCTTGAAGCGTCCCTCGCTCATGATGCGCGTATCGCAAAACAGGCTGATCACCGCACCGCCCGCCGGCGAGTGCCCGGTGATGGCCGCGGCGACAGGGATCGGCATGCGGCCAACGGTCTCCAGCAGGCCGGAAAAGCTGCCCCAGAAGTCGCTCATGGCGGCACGATCCAGGCCCAGCAGGGTGGGTACATCCAGCCCCGCTGAGAACATGCCCTCGCGGCCGCTAAGTACCACTGCCCCCGCCTCTGCGGCGGCCGTTTTCAGGGCGCCGTTCAGGGCGTCGATCAGTTCCGGATTAAGCGCGTTGACCGGCGGTCGGTTAAGACGGATTTCGCGGATCCGTCCGTGATCTTGTATCTCGAGCATGAGCTTCCTCGGTAGGTTTTGTTGTTGGGCTTCGGCGTCAGTTAGTCACTTTCGCCGAGCAGTTCCCGCACGTGAGCGGGGAGTTCAATAGCGCCGGACCCGTGGGCTACCCATACCGCGGTTATCTGCGCGTCAGCATAGAGAATATCCGGCTTCCGGGCGTCGGTGATGGTGTGCTCCATCAGCATGCGTTTGGCGCTGGCGGCACTGGCCGTCAGGGAAATACGTACCGTAGCCGGGTAGCGGATTTCGCGACGGAAGTTGCAATTCACGTTCACCACCACCGGCCCGCTGCGCTCATCGGCCCAGCGGTCGCCCATCTCGGCGAAAAAGCAGATACGCGCTTCTTCCAGATAGCGTAGAAAGACCGTGTTGTTAACGTGGTTGAAGGCGTCGAGGTCTCCCCAGCGAACGGGGATGTCCAGCATGATGGTCTTGGCCATAGTGTCCTCAGGCGCTCTTGCGCGCTTTGCGATCCAGTTTAAGTAGCGGGCGCAGAAAGCGTCCGGTATGGGAGGCTGGCTCGGCAGCCACTTGCTCTGGGGTGCCCGTGGCGATAATTTCTCCGCCCTTGTTGCCGCCCTCGGGACCCAGATCCACCAGCCAGTCGGCGGTCTTAATCACGTCCAGGTTGTGTTCGATCACCACCACCGTATTGCCGTGATCGCGCAGGCGATGCAAAACCTTCAGCAGTTGCTCGATGTCCTGAAAGTGGAGCCCCGTGGTCGGTTCGTCCAGAATGTAGAGCGTCTGGCCCGTATCGCGCTTCGACAACTCTTTGGCCAGTTTGATGCGCTGGGCTTCGCCACCGGACAGGGTGGTCGCGCTCTGTCCCAGCGTGATGTAACTGAGTCCCACGGCATCCAGCGTTTCCAGTTTGCGCGCGATGGTTGGAACCGGCGCAAAAAATTCCAGCGCGTCCTCAACCGTCATCTTCAGCACTTCGTGGATGTTCTTGCCCTTGTAGGTGACCGACAGGGTCTCCCGGTTGTAGCGCTTGCCATGGCAAACATCACAGGGCACGTAAATGTCAGGCAGAAAGTGCATCTCTACGCGGATCAAGCCGTCACCCTGACAGGCCTCACAGCGGCCACCCTTGACGTTAAAGCTGAAGCGCCCCGGCTTGTAGCCCCGGGCGCGGGCTTCCTGAGTGCCAGCAAAAAGTTCGCGAATGGGTGTAAACAGACCCGTGTAGGTGGCGGGATTGGAGCGTGGTGTGCGCCCAATGGGTGACTGATCGATGTCTACCACCTTGTCGAAGAGGTCGAGGTTCTCAACGCGCTCATGGGGGGCTGGCTGCGCGCTGGAGTCATACAGATGACGGGCCGCTAGCCGGTGCAGCGTGTTGTTAATCAGCGTCGACTTGCCGGAACCGGATACGCCTGTGACGCAGACCAATAGGCCGGCCGGGATCTCAAGATCAACCGCTTTCAGGTTATTGCCACTGGCGCCGAACAGGCGCAGCATGCGCTCGGGATCCGGGCTGAGTCGCTGCTCGGGCAAGGGGATTTCCCGCGCTCCGGACAGAAACTGACCGGTAATCGAGTTCGGATCCTTGACCATTTCCGCGGGCGTGCCGTTGAAGACCACCTTGCCGCCATGGACGCCGGCCCCGGGTCCAATATCGACCACCCAGTCCGCCAGACGAATGGCCTCCTCGTCATGTTCCACCACGATCACCGTGTTACCCAGGTCCCGCAGGCGGGTCAGGGTGGCCAGCAGCCGTTCGTTGTCGCGCTGGTGCAGGCCA
Organism: Lysobacterales bacterium; assembly: GCA_013213875.1. Lineage (GTDB taxonomy): Bacteria > Pseudomonadota > Gammaproteobacteria > Xanthomonadales > SZUA-36 > Marinihelvus. Next base: position 1,451 of record JABSSV010000087.1, on the reverse strand, counting down.
ATGGATGGCTCGTCAAGGATGTACATGACGCCGACCAGGCCGGCGCCAATCTGGCTGGCCAAGCGGATGCGTTGGGCTTCGCCGCCGGAAAGGGTGTCGGCCTGCCTTTCCAGGGTCAGGTAATCGAGGCCTACATTCACCAGGAAGGTCAGGCGATCGCACACTTCCTTGAGAATTTTTGTGGCGATTTCACCCTTGCGTCCGCTCAGGCTCAGACCGTTAAAGAAGGCCAGGCAGTCTTCAATGGTCCAGGAAGTGACCGCTGGCAGATTGGTGCCTTCGATGAAAACATTGCGCGCTTCCGCATTGAGTCGCTGCCCGCCACACTCGGGGCAGGCCATGTTGGAGATGTACTTGGCCAGTTCTTCGCGCACGATGCGCGCGTCCGTTTCTCGATAGCGGCGTTCAAGGTTCGGGATGACACCCGCAAACGCATGGCTGCGTGTCTGCGTACCCTTGTCGCCAAAGTATTCGAAATCGATGATTTCCTCACCGCTGCCAAACAGCACCACCTTGCGGATCTTCTCCGGCAAATCCTCAAACGGCGTATCCACGTCAAAGTCGTAGTGGCGCGCCAGCGAGCGGATGATCTGGAAGTAATAGGCATTGCGCCGGTCCCAGCCCCGGACCGCGCCGCCGGCCAGGCTGACGGACGGGTTGCTGACCACACGTTCCGGATCGAAAAAGGTGCTCATGCCCAAGCCGTCGCATTCCGGGCAGGCCCCATTCGGGTTGTTGAAGGAAAACATGCGCGGTTCCAGTTCCTGCAGGCTGTAATCGCAGTGCACGCAGGAATAGCGCGAGGAGAACATTTTTTCCTCGACGTCGCTGTTCTCATCCAGCGGGCTGATAAGCACCAGTCCGTCGGAAAGATGCAGCGCGGTTTCCAGTGACTCGGCCAGCCGTTGCTTCAAGTCATCCCGGATTCGAAACCGGTCAATGACCACATCAATCGTGTGCTTTTTGCGCAGCTCCAGCTCCGGCACATCGTCGATACCGTAGATGGCGCCGTCCACACGCACGCGCACGAAGCCCTGAGCGCGCAACTCATCGAAGAGCTGGGCGTGCTCGCCCTTGCGGTTACGGACCACCGGCGCCAGCAGCATGCACTTGCTACCCTCGGGCAGGGCAAGAATCTGATCCACCATTTGCGAGATGGTTTGTGCCTCCAGTGGTACCCCGTGTTCCGGACAGCAGGGCGTGCCGACGCGGGCAAACAGCAGGCGCAGGTAGTCATAAATTTCCGTGATCGTACCCACGGTGGAGCGCGGGTTGTGCGAGGTGGATTTCTGCTCGATGGAAATGGCGGGAGACAGCCCTTCGATGTGATCTACATCCGGCTTTTCCATCATGGACAGGAATTGCCGAGCATAGGCGGACAGTGATTCCACGTAGCGCCGTTGCCCTTCTGCATAGATGGTGTCGAAGGCCAGCGATGATTTTCCGGATCC
>JABSSV010000086.1 GCA_013213875.1 Lysobacterales bacterium | reverse complement strand
CATCAATGGGTGGATAACGGTCCGGGCTGGTGTGCCTTGCTACTAGCCAGTGCCGAGGAGGTGCTGGCGGTAAAGCCGGACATGCAGGCGCTGGGCGATCATCGCCTGGGACTAATAGGTCCCTGGCGCGGTAAAGACCGGGGCGCGGATTTTGAGGTGCGAGCCTTCGTGCCGGGTTTGGGCGTGCCGGAAGACCCGGTCACCGGCAGCCTTAACGCCGGTTTGGCACAGTGGATGATTCAATCCGGGCGTGCGCCACAACAGTATCGTGCCAGTCAGGGGCGCGCACTTGGCCGTGATGGTTTGATCCAGGTGGCGCAGGAGGATCAGCAGGTCTGGATCGGCGGTCGCTGTGTCAGCGTGATCGAGGGTAGAGTGGCATTTCCCTAGCCAATGCCGGCACGGACCGTCTGCCTATCGTTGAACTTTTATGGAGTTCCTATGCTTCGCATATCATTGTTTTTAGCTGTGCTTATGCTCACGGCCTGTGAGCGCCCGCCGGAATCGAAAGCATCCGCGCCGACGGCTGTGGTTGCCGAGCCGGACGTGCCTAGTGATGACTGGTTGCTGGAGGATGCCTGGGTGCTTCGCGAGCGTCTTGAAGGCGGTGACTTGAGCGCCGAGGCCCTGGTACAAGCATCGCTGGATCGCATCGCGCGGCTTGATGATGCGGGTCCAGAGCTGAACGCGGTGCTGGCCCTCAATGATCAGGCACTGGCGCAAGCGCGCCGCCTCGATCAGGCCTTTGCCAAAGACGGCGTGCAAGGTCCTTTGCATGGACTGCCCGTGCTGCTGAAAGCCAATATCGATACCGGAGATGACATGCCCACGCATGCCGGCTCCCTGGCCCTGGCGCAACAGCGCGCCGCGGATGATGCCTTTCATGTGCAGCGCCTGCGTGCCGCCGGTGCCATCATTCTCGGCAAGACCAATCTTAGCGAATGGGCCAACTTTCGCGACTACGGGTCCTCCAGTGGCTGGAGCAGCGTGGGTGGCCAGACGCGTAATCCCCATGTGCTGGATCGCAATCCCTGTGGTTCATCGAGTGGTTCTGGCGTGGCCGTGGCCGCAGGTCTGGCGCCACTGGCGGTGGGCACGGAAACCAATGGTTCCATCGTCTGCCCGGCGGGTATGAACGGCATTGTGGGTATCAAACCAACGCTGGGCGTGGTCAGCCGCGACGGCATCATCCCTATTGCCCACTCGCAGGATACGGCCGGACCCATGGCGCGGAGCGTGCGTGATGCGGCTCTTATGCTGGAGGCCATGATCGCCTTGGATCCCGCCGATCCCGGGGCACAGGCCTGGCCGGGCGGTAGCCCTAGACTGCAGCCCGACCCGAAGGCGCTCAGCCTCGCCGGCAAGCGCATTGGCATTTATCGGAGCTACACGGGTGCGGGCCAGTTCCCACGCGTGGAAGCCATCTATGATCAGGCCGCCGAGACGCTGGCATTGCTGGGGGCGGAACTGGTCGATCCGGTGAGCTGGTCGGCACCGGACGGTTTGGGACAGCAGCAGCTGGAAGTGCTGTTGACCGAATTTAAAGCCGATCTGAACGCTTATCTGGCCGCCGCTGACGTACCGGCTGAAATCGCTACGCTGGCACAACTGGTGGCCTGGAATGAGGCGCATGCGGCGGCAGTTATGCCGATTTTCGGGCAGGAAATTTTTACCGACGCGCAAGCGCGCGAAGGGCTCGATAGCGCTGCCTACCTGGAAGCTCGGGAAGGCAGCAACGTGGCCGTTCGTCAGGCCATGGATGCCTTGCTGGATGAATATGAGCTGGATGCCCTGTTTATCCCGGTAAACGGACCCGCCTGGAAAACCGATTGGGTGCAGGGTGATCGCTACAGTTTTGGGGGCACATCGACCCTGTCTGCCGTATCCGGTCTCCCGAGCATTGTGTTGCCCGCCGGTGCCGTTATGCCCCTGCCGGTCAATGTGGGTTTCCTGGGCCGTGCTTTCTCCGAAGCGGAATTAATTCAGATGGCTTACGCCCTGGAGCAGGCGCTGGAGGCACGTATCACGCCGACCTTCATACCTACCCTCGAAAAGTGATTGAGCGCCTCAGGCGCCGCTGAGGCGGCCCAGAGGTTGCTGCTGGGTAACGCAAT
>JABSSV010000085.1 GCA_013213875.1 Lysobacterales bacterium | reverse complement strand
GATTATCAGCGCGACCGGCGGGTTGGTCAGGCTCGGGTGCAGGGGTCGATTCATGAATCGTCTCGGGACGGTCGGCGGGCGGACGCTTAGTTTACAATAGAAGTGCTTTCGAACCGCCGATGAGAAACGCTGCCCATGCGCCATTCAACACCCGTCTTGCTCGCTCACGATCTGCACGGCCTGCCGGCCGGAGCTGCGCATGAGTAAGGGTGCGCCATTCGCCAGCGGCGTGGCCTGGCTAAGTACGTCCATCAGTCTATTTCGCAGCCAGGCAGCCCGTCTGCTCCTGCTGGGCCTGTTGCTACAGCTGCTTGCTGGTGCGTCCCAGCTGGGCATTCTTGCGCTGCTGTTTCTGCTGGCCGCACCGGCGCTGAACGCTGGCATGCTGGAGGCCATGCATCGGGCCGCCGAGGATCAGCGCCCATCCCTCATGACCCTGTTTGCAGCCTTTCAGGGCTCGGGGGCGTTGCTGTCCCTGTTTTGGTTTGGTGCCCTGGGGCTACTGCTCATGCTGCTGGCCATGGGGTTTTTTGTGGCACCCGAGCTGGCCAAGGTGGATCCGGATCTGCTGGGTCGCATTCAGTCCGGTGATCAAAATGCCGTGCTGGAGCTGAGCCCGTTGCTGATGCAACAGGTGTTGTGGGGCATGCTGTTGGGTCTGGGCTCCACCCTGGTGTTGGGCTTTTTTGCCATTCCCCGTATCTGGTTTGCGCGCCGCTCATTGCCGGCATCACTGTGGGACGGGGTGCTCATGGGTATGCGCCAGTGGCGCGCCCTAACCGTGCTCGGTTTGCTACTGGGGCTGCTGGCTGTGCCCGTGGCCCTGCTGTCCGGCACCGTGGTGGCCGCGCAGTTGGGCAGCAAGGAGCCGTCCCTGATACTTACGACCCTGCTGTTGGCGGTGGTGGTGCTCTATCAGGTGCTGGGTTTTGCGGCCCAGTATGTGGCCTATCGCTCCAGCTTCGGTATTGAGACGGGCCGCGCCGCGCCGCCGGCCGCCCCGGACCAAGAGCCGCCGCGGCAAGACGATCAGTTCGAAGCCTGAGGCTCCTCGGGCTTGGTCTCCTCGGCGGCCTCTTTCTCCGGCAGCAGAAAGCGGCACATGATGATGCCGACTTCAAACAGAATCCACATGGGAATGGCCAGCAGGGTCTGGGAAATCACGTCCGGGGGCGTGAGCAGCATGCCGATGGCAAAGGCGCCCACCACCACATAGGCCCGGGCGCTGGCGAGCTGCGCGGTGCTGGTGATGCCGGTGGCGACCAGAATGATGGTGGCAATGGGCACCTCAAAGGCCAGGCCAAAGGCTAAAAACAGGGCGATCACGAAATCCAGGTAGCGATTGATATCGGTCATCACCGCTACGCCTTCTGGTGCGACCTTGTTCATAAAGCCGAAGACCAGCGGGAAGACCACGTAGAAAGCAAAAGCGCAGCCGAGGTAAAAGAGCAGCACGGAAGAGACCAGCAGCGGTCTGGCCAGGCGCTTTTCATGTTTGAACAGGGCCGGTGCCACGAAGGCCCATAGCTGGTACATGACCACCGGGATGGCAATGACCAGTGCCAATAGCAGGGTCAGCTTAAAGGGCGCCAGAAAGGGGGAGGCCACGTCGATGGCAATCATGCTGCTGCCTTCTGGCATCTGCGCCAGCAGCGGGCCAGCCAGCGTTTCATAGAGCCGCCGGGAAAATGGCAGCAGCACCAGCAGTACCAGAGCAACCGCGCCCCAGGCCTTGAGCAGACCTCGCTTGAGGTCCCCGCAGAACAGCCCGCCAAGCGCCGCGCCAGCCCGGGCCTGCAGCGGGTGCGCGCGCGACTGGGG
>JABSSV010000084.1 GCA_013213875.1 Lysobacterales bacterium | reverse complement strand
GCCCTAGACCAGCGCCGTCATGCCTTTGATTTCCCCTGGTTGCGACAGATTCGTAATGGTTTCGACATCCTGGACCGGACCTGGAACCAGTGGGTTATTGGCTTTGATGCGGCGCGTCAAAGCAATCTGCTCAGAGTGTTTGGGGTGGAAAAGCTGCAGACCAATGATCTCATTCTGCTGCTGTCTGTGGTGCTGTTGCTGGGCAGTGTGGCGGTTGTGCCCTGGCTCAAAAAACTGGGTCAGCGACAGGAAAAGGACCGCTTGCTGCGCCAGTGGCGTCGTTTTATTAAGCGCCTGGCCGCTGCGGGCGTACCCGTCAGTGCAGCGCTGGGCCCCCTGGAAGTTGGCGCGGCGGTGGCGGGCCATCTCCCGGATCAGGCTGAGGAAGCACGCCAGCTGACCCAGGCCTATCTGGCCCAGCGCTATGGTGAGGCAAGCGGTGATCGCAACGCGTTGATCCGGGGTCTGAAAAGGTTTCGCGCAGGCACGAGAATGCATAGGAACTGATTCACCACAGGCATGCCCTGCGCACTTGCTCCGATAGCAATTACTGTATATATTTACAGTTATTGGAAAGGAGCCGCCTTATGGTCGAAAAACCCCTTACGCCTCGACAGAAAGAAATTCTTAGATTTATATCAGAACATATTGATATAAATGGATTTCCACCAACACGTAATGAGCTTTCCAGTCATTTTGGCTTCCGCTCACCCAATGCAGCGGAAAGTCATCTTCGAGCCCTGCATAACAAGGGCGCCATTCAGCTGGAACGTGGCCGCTCAAGGGGTATCACGCTTACCTCGCTGGCGCGGGCCAGCCTGCCCGGCACCCAGCGCAATCATCTGCCCCTGGTAGGACGGGTTGCCGCTGGCAGCCCCGTACTGGCGCAGGAAAATATTGAGCATGAATTTCGTATCGACCCCAGCTTGTTCCCGCAAGTACCCCACTACCTGCTGCGCGTAGAAGGCATGAGCATGCGTGATGCGGGGATTCTTGACGGGGATCTGCTCGCCGTTCACCGCACACCCGAGGCTCGCAACGGCCAGATCGTGGTTGCCCGTATTGACGATGAGGTGACAGTGAAGCGCTTTCAGCAACGTGATCACGAGGTCACGCTACTGGCTGAAAACCCCGCCTTTGCCCCCATTCATATTGACCTTCGCCAGCAGCCGTTCGCCATCGAAGGCCTGGGAGTCGGTGTTATCCGTGCGGGCATGACGCTCTGAGCCAACCTATGCCCATGGCGCTACCTGACACACTTCAACACCCGAACCTCTGGCAAGGCCGCCGGCGCAGCATGCGCCAGGCCAGCGTTTCCAGCGGTCTGCGACAGCTCGATACCCTGCTTCCCGATGGTGGCTGGCCATTGGGTGCCCTGTGCGAACTGCTGGTCGCACGCTCCGGTATTGGTGAACTCAGTCTGCTGTTACCCCTGCTGGCACAGACCTCCAGCAACGGTGGCTGGATGATTCTTATCGATCCGCCCTGGCTGCCCTATGTGCCGGCCATGCAAGGCCACGGTCTTGATTTGACCCGCCTGCTGCTGGTGCAGACCCGGAGCGCGGAAGAATCACTATGGGCCTGCGAACAGGCCCTGCGGGGCGTGCGTGGTGGCGTGGTCCTTGGCTGGCTGCAGGGAGCGCGGCAGCAGCCAGCTTTTACGCAGTTGCGGCGCTTGCAACTGGCCGCACGCCATGGGCAAAAAGCCGCATTTCTTTTTCGCGATCACCAGGTTGCCGGACAGGCGACACCTGCCAGCTTGCGCCTGCATCTGGAAGCTGACGCACAGCGCCTGAAACTGACCCTGCTTAAAGGCCGGGGCGCCCATTCCGGCCAAAGTCTGCGTCTGCGACGCGATCACCTCTCCCTGACCGGGATCACGCCCTCCCTCACGCCGTTTTCAGCCGAACCGGCCGGCCAAACAGGCGCGTCTCGCCCATCGCTCCCCATGCAACCCATGAGCGCTGCACCATGAGCGAAACCTGGCTGGCCATTGAGCTGACGCATCTGGCACTGGATCTGGCCCGGCGTGCCCAGGAGCCCCATCGTGACTTGCCGATTGCACTCAGCGACGGCAAAGCGCAGGGGCCACGCATACTTGACAGCAACCCCGCAGCACAGCGCCTGGGCGTTGAACCGGGGCTGGCGCTGAGCGCCGCTCTGAGTCTGGCGGGTAACTTGCTGGTCTACAATCGTGAGCCGGCAGCAGAACAGCGGGCGCTAGAACGGCTGGCAGCCTGGTGCTATCAGTACAGCAGCGCCGTCAGCATCGCTACGGACCAGCACACATTGCTACTGGAAACCGGTGGCAGCGAGCGGCTGCTGGGTGATTCACAGAGGCTGGCGCAGCAACTGGAACAGGAATTGCTGACCCTGGGCTATCACAGTCGCGCTGGACAGGGCCCCAACCCGGAAGCAGCGCGCCTTTCTGCGCGCCTGGGGCAGCCCGCGCCCGCATTGAATGCAATCAGCGCCTGGCTACGTCCCTTACCGCTATCGGCACTGAATCTGGACCCGGGCCAGTCGCAGGCGTTGGAGCAGATGGGGTTTCGCCATTTGGGCGAGATCATGCGCCTGCCGCGCAAAGCTCTGGCGCGCCGTCTGGGCACGGCCTTGTTACACCGTCTGGATCGTCTGACCGGACTGCGACCGGATCCACAGAAACTCTGGCAACAGCCCCTCAGTTTCGAAAGCACCATGGATCTGGCTGCGGAAGCGAGTCACTGCCAGGCACTGCTGTTTCCAATTAACCGCCTGCTACGCGAACTGTGTGGCGTTTTACGCGGCTGTGACCGAGGCATCCAGAGCGCTCATATCACCTTGCAACAAGGCAGCGGCGAGGAAGTTTTCACGCTGCGCCTGCAGCAACCCAGCCGCGATGAAAGCCACCTGGTGACATTGCTCCAGGAACGCCTGGAACGACTGAGGCTGCGGCAGCCAGTTCGGCGCATTACGCTGCGAGCGGATGATTTTATTGCTTTTGATGCTGCGCCAGAGGGGTTATTTCCGGATCCGGAAAATCCGGCTTCCAACCCACTGGATCCTTTACTGGAACGACTTCAGGCGCGACTGGGTAAACGCTCGGTTTATGGCTTGCGCGGCATTGCCGATCATCGCCCGGAGCGCAGTTGGCAACGCTGCAGCCCACAGGCAGCTGTACACAGTCCATCCATGCCCCATCGACCCCTGTGGCTGTTCCAGCAACCGCGGCGCTGCGCCATTGAAGACTATCGGGTGCTGGCCGGCCCGGAGCGTATCGAATCCGGCTGGTGGGATGGACACGACTGTCGTCGCGATTACTTCGTGGTCCGCGATAGCGGTGGCAGCACCCTGTGGGCCTATCGCGAGTACAAGCCTGAGCCGGGCTGGTACCTCCAGGGGCTATTCTC
>JABSSV010000083.1 GCA_013213875.1 Lysobacterales bacterium | reverse complement strand
GCCTCCTCACTGCGGGTTTCGCTGAGTGTCAGCATCTCGCTTCGGGAAAGATGGCTGAGTTCCGATTCTGCCTGCGCAGGGGCCAGGGGCAGGGCGCAAAGACTGCCGATGATCAGCAGATAAACGGGTCGGCGGATGAACATGTCAGTCTCCTTAATGGTTGCCCCCGGGGCATTAACGTGGGCCTAGGCCCAGCATAGCAGGGCCCTGGTGCGGCCGGCTTTGTCGGCGGGGTTGGTCTTGGCAGGCGCAAGGCAGTAGACTTTGGCCCTCTTCCACTAACGGCAAATTCCCATGAGTCAGTCATCGAATATTTTTGTTCGTTCAGTGCGCGCGCTTTGGAACGGCGTGGACCGGACGCGACGCTTTACTTTTAATCTTCTGTTTCTGCTGCTAATCGCCGGCGTGATCGCCTTGCTGGTCCGTGACGACACACCGAAGATCAAGGAAAGTTCGGCCCTGGTGATTGCACCCAAGGGTCGCCTGGTTGAGCAGCTGACCGTGCGTTCCTTTGATTCGGTTTTGGATCAGGCCATGGGCAACTCGGTGGAAGAAACCTTGCTGAAAAACGTGACCGATGCCATCGCTGCGGCCAAGGACGACGATCGCTTTCCCCTGATGGTGCTGAATCTGAACGGTTTCGGGGGCGCCGGGCTCACCAAGCTGCAGGACCTTGCTGCAGCCATGGAAGACTTCAAGAGCAGTGGTAAGCGCATTATTGCCATTGCGGACAGCTATGGCATGGACAGCTACTACCTGGCTGCCCATGCGGATGAGGTGATCATGCACAAGATGGGCCAGCTGGCCATCGAGGGCATGGGCCGCTATCGCATGTATTACAAAGAGGGGCTCGACAAGTTCGGTATCGATGTGAACGTGTTCAAGGTGGGTGCCTTTAAATCAGCGGTGGAGCCTTACCTGCGTGACACCATGTCGGACGAGGCCAAGCTGGCTAACCGTGAATGGATGGGCGACCTGTGGCGCCAGTATCTGGAAGACGTGGGCGCGGCCCGTGGTATGGATGCGGCGGCCATTGACCGCTATGCCCAGAACATGGGTGAGCTGATGATCGAAGCCGGCGGCGATGCGGCGCAAGCGGCGCTGGATTATGGTCTGGCAGACCAGGCCCTGAGCCGTATCGAGATGCGTGATTATCTGATTGAGTTGGCCGGTGAGGACGAGGATAGCAAGAGCTATCTGCGCACCAGCATGCAGGATCTCCTGGCCGTGCAGCCGCCTGAGCCGGCCACAGAGGCGGGCCAGAGTACGGTGGCCGTGGTCGTCGCTCGCGGCTCCATTTTGAACGGCACGCAACCGCCAGGCGCAATCGGTGGTGACTCAACGGCGGCACTGATCCGCGATGCGCGCGAAGACGAGGATGTAAAAGCCATTATCCTGCGAGTGGATTCGGGTGGCGGCAGCGCGTTTGCTTCCGAGGTGATCCGTCGGGAGCTGGCGGCAGCGCAGGAGCAGGGCATCAAGGTAATTGCTTCCATGGGCACGGTGGCCGCTTCCGGTGGCTACTGGATCTCAACCTCCTCAGATCAGATCTGGGCGCATCCAAGCACGATTACCGGGTCCATCGGTATCTTCGCCATGATTCCCACTTATCAAAAACCCCTGAAAGAATATCTGGGCGTTCAGGTTGACGGCATCAGCACCGCACCGCTGGCATCCTTCCGCCCCGATCGAGCGCTGCCGGAGGAATTCGGGGCATCGCTGCAGGTCATGATCGATCGCG
>JABSSV010000082.1 GCA_013213875.1 Lysobacterales bacterium | reverse complement strand
GGTTCCAGTGACTCGGGCGAGGAATAGCCCGGTGTGCCGGCCCGCTGGCCCTTTTGCCGTGCCTCACCATCGGCTTCGTCAATGCCGAGCGAGATGCCGAAGTCGATTACCTTCACCGTGGGCATCTGGTCGATTTCCGTGACCAGAATATTCGAGGGTTTCAGGTCGCGATGTAGCAATTGCCGCTGATGCGCGTGCTGCACGGCGAGCAGTACATCCATAAATAGTTGCAAACGCTGGGTAATGGAAAAGCGCTTACTGTCGCAGTAGCGGGTGATGGGCATGCCACGGACCAATTCCATGGCGAAAAAGAGCTTGCCGTCCTCGGTCGCCCCGGCCTCAAACATCTGTGCAATGTTGGGGTGGCTGAGGCGGGCCAGCGAGCGCCGCTCGGCATCAAATCGCGCTTCATCGGCCGGGCTGGCCAGGCCATGACGCATGAGTTTCAGGGCGACCTGCCGTTCGACCGGTTCTTTCTGATAGGCCAGGAACACCCGGCCCATGCCACCTTCGCCGAGGACTTCTTCCAGCGTGTAGTGGCCAATTTTGCGCAAGATAGGCTCTTTCTCAGCGGCTTGCTGCTCCTGCAGTTGCTCGAAATCCAAAGCCCCCGTTGTCATCAGCGGCGTGTCGAGAATCTGGTCTTCCTCTGCTTCACCCTCCAGCAAGGCCAGCACCCGATCGATGGCCGTGTTGTTATCGGTCAGCTCAGCAAGTTTCCGGCGGCGCTGATCTGGCGTCAGATCCATCACCTTGTCCAGCAATTCGGCTACCAGCCGGTCCATTTGCGCTTCATCCATAATGCGTCGTCCTGTCGCTTACTGATCGTCCTCGGATAGCCACTCCCGTAGGAGCATGCGTGCAACCCGCCAGTCCCGGGCGACGGTCGGTACCGATACGCCCAGCACTTCTGCCACCTCTTCCTGAGACATGCCGCCGAAGTAGCGCAACACCACGATCTGTTCCTGCCGCGGGCTGACGGCTTTCAGGCGCGCCAGTGCCTCCTCCAGGGCCAGCACATCCAAATCTTCCCGGCCGCCGGAAACAGCGCCTTCAATTAGGGTGACCCGGTCTGCCGGATCGAAACGTTTGTCTGCGTTTTTCTTGCGGGCGTGATCGATCAGCAGATGCCGCATGGCCTGCGCTGCAGCCGCGAGAAAATGTGAGCGGTTGCGGAACGGGGTTTCACTCGGGGCGTGCATGCGCATGAGTGCCTCATTGATAAGCGCGGTGGGTTGCAGCGTGTGGCCCGCGCGCTGTTGCGCCATGTAGGCACCCGCGGTCCGATGCAGTTCCGAGTAGAGCTTTGGCAGCAATTCGTTTAATGCCCCATCGTCACCATCGCTCCATCGGTCGAGCAGAATGGTAATTTCGCTGTCGCTTTCAGTGCTCATGCGCTTGTACTTCGCCCCCGGTTTTTATTGCTATGCCATGTGTCGTACCGGTTCCCGCCTTGAATCATATACGAAAGCAGGGCGGTCGTGCCCCTCGTCTGTGATACGGCGGAGCAAGTGCTCGCGTATGTATAGGTATGTCGCCCCTGCGCCTCTGAGTGCAGACAAACAGTAAGCAAAAGGACGAAAGAGCCTGAGCATGAATCGCAACCGTCATGCAAAGCAAGTAGCCGACTCTGTGGACACGGCCAACGACCGTCAACTGGCGGTCGTATTGGCTTTGGGCTTGGAGGCGGGCACTGGCCCGCTGAGAGCCCGGCTGGAAGCCTCCGGTGCGTCCCGGGAGCTGGTAGAGCAGGCCCTGAGATTGCTCCGGGAGGAGCCGCAGGAAGACGAATTTCTTTACAGTGCGGTAGGTGCGGTCCGCACCTTCAGCTAACGCCCCGTCTGAGCGCCAGCTGCTGGTGATCCTACTCGGCGGCGCCTAGCACGTCCTTGGCTTGCCCCCAAAAGGCTGCGGAAAGCTCAGAAATGCTGCTGGCCTCTGCGTTGAGCAAAATCGCGATACCCAGGTCCAGCTCAGGCGCGAAAGCTATGTCAGCCCGATAGCCCTGAACCCAGCCACCATGATAGTTCACCTGCAAGTCGTCAATCATGTAAATCCGCCAGCCCATGCCGTAGTGCGCTGCACTGACATGATTGCGCCATTCAGCGCGCCGGAGCTGGCGCTGGGTTGGTTGGCGCGGAAGGGTAAGGTAAGCGACAAGAGAGGGGGGCAGAGTCTCGGGGTTATTCCCGAGTAGCGCCTGTAGCCAACGGGCCATATCCGTGATGCTGGCATTCACGCCTGCGGCGGCCGGCAGCCGGTAGTAGTCGGCTTGAACCCTTACCGGCGTCCAGCGCCCCCGGGAGCGGACATGAGGCCCGGCATAGTTGGTGCTATCGACCAGGGCCCTGCGCCCGAAATTGGCGCTGTGCATGGCCAGTGGTTCGAAAATTTGCTCCTGCACCCATCGCTCATAGCTCTGGCCGCTGGCCGCTGCGATCGCGGGCTCTACCATGCTGAAAATAACATTCTGGTAGCCATAGCATTGACCGGGATCGCAAAGGTAGGGCAGATCAGCCAAACGGGCCACCACCGCATCGCGCGTGAGTCCGTCTTCGATCAGATTGTCATAGGCACGGGGCATAAGACCACTGCTATGTTCCAGGAGATGCCGCAGGCGAATCTGCGCCGGATCTCCATGGATGCGGAACTCGGGTGCAAAGTGCGTTAGCGGGTCATCCCAGGCCAGCTGGCCCCGGTCCACCAGTAAGCCCAGTGCAGCTGCGGCAAAGGTCTTGGAAACCGAGGCGAGGCGGAACAACGTGTCGATATCAGCCGGCTTGCCATCGGAGCCGCTCCGGTAGCCTTCCGTGGCGAGGACCAGCACACGATCACGCTGCACGATAGCCAGTGCCGCTGCCGGATAGGCCTCGCGCCGGACGTGACGCCGGAAGCGCTCGCTGAAGTCCCGGGCGAACGCTTCCGGTTCGCCTTTCGCGCCCGCGGTCTGAGCCAGCACCGTCGGCGCTGGCACGGTAAATAGCAAAAAGCACAACAGGATTAGGTTTGGCTTCAAAAGTCGGTCTCCACTGGCGCGCACAGTGTAAGCGCAACTTGACCCGCATGTGCAGGCGCCACGGATTGTCCGCGGTCGATCTCACCGAGTGCGACAATTCTTGGTAGACTCTTGGGCCACTCTGAGAAATTACCGTTGGAAAGAAACATGTTTGATAAACGCAAAGACAGTAACCAGGAAGGACCCAAGGCCCACTTCGACGCAGGCCTGAATGATCTGTCAGCGAACCGGGCTGCTACCCAGCCACAGCAGGCCAGTGGACGGGCTGCCGTGATTGGACCGCGCATTCGCATCAACGGCGACGTGTCCGGTGACGAGAACCTGGTCATTGAGGGACAGGTGGACGGAAGCGTAAAACTCGGTGACTACCGTGTC
>JABSSV010000081.1 GCA_013213875.1 Lysobacterales bacterium | reverse complement strand
CGGTCAAGGTGCTCAGAACACCGAATAGGCAACGGTCAGCGGGTAACGGCTAGCAGCGGAACAGGGGCTTGCCAACAGCTTGAGGCCCGGTCCGAAAATGACCAAGGCGTGCCTCAAGAAAGAGCCACGCCTATGGGTATGACCGCAACGAGACGATATGGAATGGCTTTGAGATCAATAGAGAGAGCGGTGAAGTAGAACACCTTGATACGGAGTCCTCCTACGCTCCCATGGCACTACAAATCTGGTTGCAGAATGAAACCAGCCAAACTGTTTCTCACGACAAGCATTTTCGCCTTAGCACTGATTACCATGAGTGCCGCCCAAAAAAAACGCGCCCGGAGGCGCGTCTTTGCTGCGTTTCAGAGAATCTCTCGGATCTCCTGAAACGGTCTTTTGGCGGAGAGGGTGGGATTCGAACCCACGAAGGGCTCTCACCCTTGCTGGTTTTCAAGACCAGTGCATTCAACCGCTCTGCCACCTCTCCAAAACTGTGTGCAGACCGCGTCGCCATGCGTGACTGACGCGGGAGCGGAAGCATACCGGAATAGCACCAAATCCACCAGCCCTGACCCCTGGCCTATGGATGAAAAATACGGAATCATTTATGCTCAGCGCTGTCTTAAAAGCAGGAACATGGACGCGCACACTGCGGCGTCCGTCGCTTTCGTTGATACGCTTGAATTCCAGCCAGTTGGGAGCCAGATAAAGCCTATGAATCAGACTTACTATCCGCAAACGGCACAGCGCGTAGACGCTGTGACCATGAACCGTGTGCTGCGCAGCACCTATCTGCTGCTCAGCATGACCCTGTTATTCTCTGGCGCCATGGCCTACGTGGGCTACGCCGCCCGATTGCCCGCTTTTGACCTGCTGCCGATACTGCTGGGCTACTTCGGGCTTCTGTTCCTGACCACCAAGTTCCGTAACAGTGGCTGGGGCCTGGTGTTCTGCTTCGGCCTGACCGGCTTTATGGGGCTGACCCTGGGACCGATCATCTCCGCCTACACTTACATGTATGCCAACGGCGCGCAGCTGGTGACCTATGCACTGGGCGGCACCGGCGTGATCTTTTTGGCCATGTCCGGCATTGCCCTGACCTCAAAACGGGATTTCTCCTTCCTGGGCAAATTCTTGATGGTGGGCATTCTGGTCGCCTTTCTGGCGGGCCTGGGCGCGTACTTCTTCCAGATGCCGGCGCTGGCGCTGGCCGTGAGTAGTATGTTTGTCCTGCTCATGACTGGCCTGATCCTGTTCCAGACCCAGCAGATCGTGCGCGGCGGTGAAACCAACTACATCATGGCCACCGTGACCCTGTTTGTGAGCATCTACAACCTCTTTACCAGCCTGCTGCACCTGTTTGGCTTCTTCTTCGGCGAAGACTAAACGCGCTGGCCATGGGCAGAAAAACCCGCCACCTGGCGGGTTTTTTTTGGCCATGAAAAACCCTCGGATCACAGTGGTAAGCTGTGACCCAAGTCAATCAAGCGAGGAAACCCCATGAATCTGGAAGCCCTGCAAAGCTTTTTCGGCTGGTGCCTGGTGATCAACTACGCGGTACTGCTCCTGTGGGTGCTGGCCTATATCGCGGGCGGCGGGGCCATCATGGCCCGTCAAGCCACGCTGTTTCGCATCGACGAGGACGAACTGCGCCGGCTGCACTGCCAGCTGATGGGCGTCTTTAAAATCCTGATCATGATTTTCTGCCTGGCGCCCTGGCTGGCGCTACATTTCGGGAGCTAACCATGCGCAAGTTGATTCTTCTTCTAAGCCACCTGGCCATGCTGGCCTTCGGTTTTGCCCTGGGCATCTATGCGCTGCCGATTCTCACCGAGACCACAGCGCCGAGCACCAGTGAGCTCCAGGCCAAAGCCACCGATGCACGCTATCGCGGCGAGTTTGTGCGCGATCTGGAAGACAGCGATCTGCTGCACTGGGGCGAAGGCACGGTTTATATCGACGATAGCAAGGTGCTCATGACGGGCAAGCTCGCGCCGGGGCCAGACTATCGCCTCTACTTTTCACCGCAGTTTGTGGAGACAGAAGCAGACTTCATGCGCCTGAAGGGCAGCATGCGCGAAGCCGCTCCCATCACCAGCTTCAATAATTTTGAGGTGGCCTTACCCGCGGATCTGAACCCCGATGACTACAGCAGCGTGATTGTCTGGTGTGAGCGTTTCTCCCAGTTCATCACCGCCGCCAGCTATCGCTAGCCCGTTATGAAGACACCGATCCGTCTGCTGTTTCTCTGCACAGGCAATTCCTGCCGTAGCCAAATGGCCGAGGGCCTGTGCCGGGCCTTGCGCGGCGAGCTTATAGACTGCGCATCGGCGGGCACGGAACAGCATGGACTCAACCCTCTGGCGGTGCAGGTGATGGCCGAAATTGGCATCGATATCAGCCGCCATCACAGCAAAACCACGCGCGAGCTGGAGGGACAGGTTTTTGATTATGTAGTGACCGTCTGCGGCCATGCGCATGAGCACTGCCCCATTTTCCCGGCCCGCACACGGGTGCTGCATGTGGGCTTTGATGATCCGCCCAAACTCGCCCAGGACGCGGCCACGGAAGCGGAAGCGCTGCCCCACTACCGACGCGTGCGCGATGAGATCAAGGCCTTTATCGAAACGCTGCCGGAAGCCCTGCAGCCCACTTAGTTAAGCGCCCGCGGGCTGCCAAGGATGCAAAAAGGTTTGGCGCTAACGCGCCGGCCACTGCACAATGCGCTGCATGAAAGACGTCCTTATTCGCCTGGAACAGCCCGAGGATGCGCAGCCACTGGATGCGCTGCTCAAAGCCAGTTTTCCCGGTCACTTCGAAGCCCGCCTGGTCCGTACGCTGCGCCAGTCCTCCCGACTCTATCTGGGCATGGTGGCGCAGCAGGCTGCTGGCCTGCTGGCTTTTCTACTGTTCACCCCCGTGCGCTGCCCGGCGCGCCCCAAGGCGCGCTTGCTGGGTTTGGGGCCGGTAGCGGTAACGCCGGCAGCAAGAGGTCAGGGCCTGGGTACACGCCTGCTGCGTGCCGGTCTCAGCGCCGCCCGCGATACGGGCGCGGAAGCGGTCTTTGTGCAGGGTGACAGCGGCTTCTACGACGATTTCGGCTTTGTACCCGCCGCCACCCTGGGACTGGAAACGCTTTGGCATCCACCCGGCAGCGAGCTGCTGATTAAGCCCTTACAAGGCACGGCGCCCAGAGACCTGGGTGCCAGCGTGTAATTTCATCCGGCTTTTGAGGGTGAGGGGCTGGCCGCGGATACGGACACTTAAGCATGTTGCGTGCCGCAATCTGCAGCGGTGCCCTGCTGCTCGCCCTGCTGTCCCACCCCCTGCAGGCCG
>JABSSV010000080.1 GCA_013213875.1 Lysobacterales bacterium | reverse complement strand
TTCCGCGTTTCTGACCGGCCAATGTCAAGGAGGGCGCCAACACCCGCCCCTTCGCGCCAAGCCTGAATCGAATCCCACTCCGGCTCCGACTACCACTCCTGCCGTGGCTCACGTGATGTTTCGGGCATGGCCCCGGGGCGTGCGCCTCTCAGCGGACCTGGCCATCGCGGGCCAGGCGCAGCGTCGTGGCCTGCCAGCGCGTGGCCGGCGGAAAGAAGTTGCGATAGGTACAACGCGTATGGCCGGGGGGCGTCAGTGGCGAATGGCCGCGCAGCACCATCTGATTGATCATGAACTTGCCGTTGTACTCACCCACGGTGCCGGCCGCAGCCTGAAAGCCGCTGTAGGGCAGGTAGGCGCTACCCGTCCACTCCCAGCCCTGGCCAATGCTGCGGGCGGGCACATGCTGCTGCCGCACAGCCGTCTCCCATTCTGCTTCCGTGGGCAGGCGCGCCCCGGCCCAGCGCGCATAGGCATCGGCCTCGTAATAGCTGATATGCGTGACCGCCGCGTCCGCGTGCAGCAGCTGCAGGCCGCGCAGGGAAAACTGTCGCTGGTCTTTCGCACCAGCATCCGGCCCGGCCTCTGCCGGCGGTGTGGCCCAGTACAGGGGCGCCTGAATCTGCTCTGCCTGCCGCCAGGCCCAGCCCTCGGACAGCCACAGCAGCGGATCTTCATAGCCGCCCGCCGCTATAAACGCCTGCCATTCCCGGTTGCTGACCGGCCGGCTGGCGATCTGGAAGGGGGCCAGCAGTACCTGTTGCCGTGGCGTTTCATTATCAAAGCAGAAGCCGTCGCCGGCATGACCGATTTCCGCCGTGCCTGCCCTGACCGGCTGCCAGTGCAGCGCGGGCATAGCGGCCGGCAGGGCGTGCTGGGCGTGGTAAACGGGCGCGCCGGGGTTTTGTGCCAGCGCATGCTGGATATCCGTTAGCAGCAATTCCTGATGCTGCTGCTCATGATTAATGCCGAGGCGTAGCAGGGGCGCCAGCTGTGCGCGCGTGGCGCTATCGGCGGCCCCGGCGAGGCGCAGCAGACGCTGCTCCACCTGGTCCCGATAGGTCAGCACCCGGGCCAGATCCGGTCGTGAGATGAGTCCCCGGCGCGGCCGTGGAAACTGCTCCCCGATGCCGTTGTAGTAGCTGTTAAAGAGCACCTGAAAGGCCTCATCGAACCAAGCAAAGTCCGGCTCGAAGGGCGCCAGCAGAAAGGTCTCAAAGAACCAGCTGGTATGGGCCAGATGCCATTTCGTGGGGCTGGCGTCGGGCATGGATTGCAGCAGCATGTCCTCGGCGGACAGTGGTTGGCACAGCTGCAGCGTGTGCGCACGGCAGGCGCGGAAGGCTTGCAGCAGCGCATCGAAATGCTCCAGCAACTGGGTCTCGCTCCAGCCATTGAGAGCCAGGAGGGCCGGATCCATGCCCGGGCCGGCACGCTCAGGGCTGCCGGAGAAAAAGCTGGGTTCAGTCGATGCCATATTTTTTCAGCTTGTAGCGCAGGGAGCGAAAGCTGATGCCCAGTGCTTCGGCGGCACGCGTTTTGTTGTAGCGGGCCTGTTCCAGCGCTTCGGTCAGCATCTTCATCTCGATCGCTTCCATGTAGCTGTCCAGGGACTGGTCCTGGTCGCGATCCGGTGCCTCGCTGTCCGCTCCCGGCGCACTCAGGTCCGTATCCAGCATCAGGTCCTCCGGCGTGATTTCCGGCCCCTCGGCCAGGGTGACTGCACGCTGCAGGATGTTGATCAGTTCGCGCACGTTGCCGCTCAGAGGATGGGCCTGCAGGGCGCTCATGGCCTCTGGCGACAGCGCTGGCGCCGCCGTCTCCCACTCGGCCGTGATCTGATCGAGAAAATGTCCGGCCATGACCGGTATGTCCTCACACCGCTCCTGCAGGCTGGGCAGGGTCAGTTCGATCACGTTCAGGCGGAAATACAGATCCGAGCGAAAGGCGCCTTCCTGTACCAGGGGTTTCAGCGCCTGGTGCGTGGCACTGAGTACACGCACGTCCACCGGATGCTCACGGCGTGCGCCAATGGGTCGCACGGCCTTTTCCTGAATGACCCGCAGCAGTTTCACCTGCATGTGCAGGGGCAGGTCGGCCACCTCGTCCAGCAGCAGTGTGCCGCCGTCAGCGGCCTGGAACAGGCCTTCCTTATCCGCAGCGGCGCCGGTAAAGCTGCCCTTGCGGTGGCCAAAAAATTCGCTTTCCATCAGCTCGCTGGGAATGGCGCCGCAGTTCACAGCCACGAAGGGCTGATCCGCCCGCGGCCCCAGATCATGAATCAGGCGCGCGGCCAGTTCCTTGCCGGTGCCGCTGGCGCCGCTGATCAGCACTGGTGCCTGGGAGCGGGCCAGCTTGCGAATCATGGTGCGCGCCTGCTCGATGGCCGGCGAGTTGCCAATCATGCGCTGCACGGCCTGGTCCGCCGGATCCTGCTGCACGCGTTCGGCTGCGCTGGCCGCGGGGGCGCCGGCCCGCAGTTTCAGGGCCGTATTGACCAGCTTGCGCAGCATGTCCAGGTCTACCGGCTTGGACACAAAATCGAAGGCGCCGATTTTGAGTGCGTGTACCGCATCCTCCACGCGCCCATGGGCGGTGATTACCGCTACTGGCAGATCGGCCTGCTGGGCTGCGATGGTTTCCACCAGTTCCAGCCCGCTGCCATCGGGCAGGCGTAAATCAGTCAGGCAAAAGCTGAAATCATGGGCTGCCAGCGCACGTCTGGCGCTGCGCAGATCCTCGGCCGCGGTGACCTCCAGGCCCATGCGGCTGAGCGTCAGGATGAGCAGTTCGCGAATGTCCGGCTCATCGTCGACCACCAGGACGCGCTGCGGCGCGTCTGCATCCCGGTAGCTCACCGGCCAGGGCCTGGTTGCGTGCTAGCTGCCATGTCGGGCCAGCTCCAGTGCGCCGGCATCCCGGCCAGTGGCCAGCGCGGTGCGAATGCGAAAGCGGGTGCGCTGGCCCGGCACGGAGTCAGCGGTGAGTTCCGCCTGATTGGCTTCGCACAGCTGTCGTGCGATATACAGGCCCAAACCGGAGCCGGCCTTGCGCGTGGTGAAGAAGGGCTCAAAGATTTGCCCCATGCGCTCGCGGGTGATGCCCTTGCCGTTGTCTTCCACGCTAAGCACGCAAAAGCCAGTACCGTCTTCCACACGCAGGCGCAAAAACAGCTGTGGCTCCGGATGGCGCTCACCCAGATGCTGCCGCGCATTCTCCATGAGCTTCCAGAGAATCTGATGCAGCTGGCTGCGGTCGAAAAGAATGGCCGCGTCCCGCGCATCCTCGGCGATATCCAGCTGGAACACCGGGCCCGCTGCGGCACGATTGAACTCCGCGCAGAGACTGGCCAGCCAGTAGTCCAGGCGGATCACCTCCGTTTGCGCTTTTTCGCGCCGGGACATTTGCAGAATGTTCTCGATGATCCCGTTCATGCGCCGCGACTGATTACTAATAATATCCACCAGCCGCGCCTGTTCTTTATCTAAGGCGGCATCTTCTCCGAGCAGCTGGGCCGCATGCGTGATGGCCGAGAGCGGATTGCGAATCTCATGCGCGATGCTGGTAGAGAGTTTGGCCAGCGACAGGGAGGACAGCTCCAGCGCACGCTGGGAGACCACGTCATTGTCTTCCAGAAAAATCACCGTGGACACGTCCGTGGCCCCGGGCAGGGAGACGAATTTGGGAACCACCTCGGCCTGGCTGGCGTCCAGGTTCATGGTCTGCGCCTCCTGCCGGGGGTTGTTACGCCACTCCTCCAGGGCAATGCGCAGCTGCGGTGAAATATCCGCCAGACTGCGCTGGCCGGCCTCCGGGCTACCCAGCAGAAACCAGGCCGACTCGTTCATCATCTTGATCTGCCCGTCCGGCGCCAGCGCCACCACGCCGGACTTCAGGCGCCGGATAATCAGCTCGTTGATCTGCTCCAGGCTGGTGACGGTTTGCATCTGTCGCTCGGCGATAAGCCGGAAGTCTCGTGCCCAGCAGGCCAGCACGTGGGTCAGTGCGGTAATCACCATGACCGTCAGTGCATAGGTGCCGGCGCCGAGCAGGTCGCTACCGCTGTCACCGCCGAGAGCCGTACTGATTGCCGGTTGCGTAATCAGCGCGATGGCGGCCAGGCTGCTCACCGCCAGTGCCAGCCTCAGCGGCAGCAGAATGCCTGCCGTCGCACCCACAAATACCAGCAGAACGGCCACGCCCTGGAAGGTATGCAGAAGCAGCGCGATCAGCACCACGTCGAGAATCAGGGACTGCAGCGCCAGGTCGTAATGGTGCTCGTCCTTCCTGCGGGCCTGCTGCAGGAAATAGAGGGAAAAACCGAGATAAGCCAGCAGTACCGCACCGGCCAGCGCCGGGTTGCGAATGGTGGCTTGAGCGCTCAGCAGCCCGGAAATGAAGGCTGCGCCAAGCGCGATCGCAATAAAGAGACGGAAGTAGGCGAGATAGCCGAGAACCCGCCGCGTAAGCGCTGGCGCCAGGGGATAGGCCGAAACATCGATCACTTTCCGCATTACAGGACCTCCTATCCTGCCCGGTCTTGTTGTTGGGCTTCCATCGCCGAACCGGTGTCGCGTGGCAGTATAGCAACACTGCCAAACAGACGTCTTCGCTTTGCTTTGCGACGCTTTTCGTACGACAATAGGCGGCTCAAACAGCGCGGCGCGGGACTGTTTTCCGCGATCGTTTCCTCCAGACTGTGCACAGCAGGGAGACCCAATGAATTTTCACGAGTATCAGGCGAAGGAACTGTTCGCCAGCTATGGCATTCCCGTGCCTGCGGGCCGCGTGGCACGCAGCGCGGATGAAGCCGTTGAGGCGGCCCAGGCACTGGGCGGCGACATGTGGGTGGTAAAAGCCCAGGTCCATGCGGGCGGCCGCGGCAAGGCCGGCGGCGTCAAGCTGGTTCGCAGCCTCGACGACGTGCGGGCCGAGGCGGACCGCATGTTGAATATGACCATCACCACCTACCAGACCGGCGGCCGTGCCTTGCCGGTCGACAGCGTGCTGATTGCCGAGGCCACGGATATTGAGAGCGAGCTGTATCTCTCGGCCCTCGTCGACCGCGGCAATCGCTGCGTCACCTTTATGGGTTCCGCCGCCGGTGGTGTCGATATCGAACAGGTAGCCGCAGACACGCCGGAGCAGATTGTCAACGTGACCGTTGATAACACGGCGGGCTTCCAGGCCTACGAGGCGCGCAAGATGGGCTTCGGTATGGGCTTGTCGGCCAAGCACGTCAAGCAGCTGGGCAAAATCATGTCCGGCCTCTACCGCCTGTTCAAGGACAAGGACCTCAGTCTGGTCGAGGTGAATCCGCTGATTATTGATGGCAATGATGACCTGATTGCCCTGGATGCCAAGATCAACGCGGATGAGAACGCCCTGTTCCGGCACCCGGATCTGGCGGAGATGCGCGATGAGGCGCAGGAAGATCCCACGGAAGTGGCAGCCAGCGCCCACGACCTCAACTACGTGACCCTGGACGGCAATATTGCCTGCATGGTGAACGGTGCCGGTCTGGCCATGGCCACCATGGATGTGATCAAGCTCAACGGCGGTGACCCGGCCAACTTCCTCGATGTGGGCGGCGGCACCAATGCCGAGCGCGTGAAAGAGGCCTTTAAACTGATTCTTTCCTCAGATCGCGTGGAGGCCATCCTGGTGAATATCTTCGGCGGCATCGTGCGCTGCGACCAGATCGCCGAGGGCATTATTAACGCGGTGCAGGAAGTAGGTGTGGAAGTACCCGTGGTGGTGCGTCTGGAAGGCACCAACGCCGAGCAGGGCCGTACCATGCTGGCCGAAAGCGGTTTAACACTGATTCCGGCCGCTGATCTAAACGACGCGGCGCAGCGCGTGGTCGCTGCCGCCCAAGGAGAAGCAGCATGAGCGTGCTGGTCAATAAGGACACCAAAGTCCTGGTGCAGGGCTTTACTGGCAACCAGGGCACCTTTCACTCCCAGCAGGCGCTGGAATATGGCACGCAACTGGTCGGTGGTGTGACACCGGGCAAGGGCGGTCAGGAGCACCTGGGCCTGCCCGTGTTCAACACCATGGCGGACGGCGTGGCCGCGACCGGTGCCGATGCTTCGGTTATCTATGTGCCGCCACCCTTTGCTGCGGACGCGATCCTGGAAGCTGCCGATGCGGGCATCAAGGTCATCGTGGCGATTACCGAAGGCATTCCCGTGCACGACATGATGCGCGTGAAGGCCACGCTTTCGGCCATGGAAGACACGGTGCTGATTGGTCCTAACTGCCCGGGTATCATCACCCCTGGCGAGTGCAAGATCGGCATCATGCCGGGCATGATCCACAGCCCCGGTCGCGTCGGGGTCGTGTCCCGTTCCGGCACGCTGACCTATGAAGCCGTGTACCAGACCACCCAGGCTGGCCTTGGCCAGACCACCTGTATCGGTATCGGTGGTGATCCCATCCATGGCATGAACTTCATTGATGCACTGCGCCTGTTTCAGGCCGATCCCAAGACCGAGGGCATCATCATGGTGGGCGAAATCGGTGGCACGGCCGAGGAAGAAGCGGCCGAGTTCATCAGCGCCGAGGTGAGCAAGCCGGTAGCGGCTTACATCGCCGGCGTGACCGCACCTCCCGGCAAGCGCATGGGCCATGCGGGCGCCATTATCGCCGGAGGCAAGGGTACCGCCGATGCCAAATACGCCGCCTTGAATGCGGCCGGTGTCAGCACGGTGAAATCTCCCGCCGATCTGGGGCGTGCGATTACCGAGGCACTGGGCGCCTGAACGCGCTGCGGGCCAGCCGCTAGCCGTGGGCGAGCTCCGACTGGCGCTCGCCCAGTACGACTTCCTGGTGGGAGACGTACCGGGCAACCTGAAAAAGGCACTGGCGTGTCTGGGCCGCGCGCGCGAGGCGCGTGCGGACCTGCTGATCTTTCCCGAACTGACCCTGACCGGCTATCCGCCGGAAGACCTACTCCTGCGCCCGGGTTTCATGCGTCAGGTCCATGACGGCCTGGCGGAATTTACCCGTGCGGTGCAGGAGCTGGATGTGCTTATTGGCCACCCCTGGCTGGAGCATGGCGTGCGCTATAACAGTGTCAGCTGGCTCCGCGATGGCCGCCTGCTGGGCCGCTATCACAAGCAGGCGCTACCCAACTACGCGGTGTTTGATGAGGCCCGTTACTTCGCGCCCGGCGATCAGCCCCTGGTGCTGGAGCTAAAAGGCTGCAAGCTGGGCGTGTTGATCTGTGAAGACGCCTGGAAGGCAGCACCGGCCCGACAGGCCGCGGCCGCCGGCGCCCAGCTGCTGCTGGTGCCGAATGCCTCACCCTACCGTGACGACAAACAGGAAGACCGGGACCAGGTGTTTGCCGAGCGCAGCGCGGAGACCGGTCTGCCCTTGGTGTATTGCAACCTGGTGGGCGGGCAGGATGAGCTGGTGTTCGACGGCCGCTCGGTGCTGGTGGGTCCGGATGGCCGCTGTCAGGCGCAGGGGCCCCTGTGTGAAGAAGCGTTGCTGCTGGCGGATTTCAATCCCTCGGACGGCTCCTTTCAGGCCCATGACTGGGCGTCGCCGCCGACGGAACAGCTGTCGGAGCTGTACACGGTGTTGCGCTGCGGCCTGCGTGACTACGTGCACAAGAACGGCTTTCGCGAGGTGGTCTTCGGTCTTTCCGGCGGTATCGATTCGGCCCTGACCCTGGCCCTGGCTGCCGATGCGCTGGGGCCTGAGCAGGTTCATTGCGTCATGATGCCTTCCCGGCATACCTCGCGCCTGAGTCTGGATTTGGCCGCCGAGCAGGCGGTTTTGCTGGGCGCTGACTATCGGACCCTGTCCATCGAGTCGGCGTATGAGGCGCTGCTCGGAGAGCTGGCCGAGTCCTTTGCCGCGGTGGAGGCAGACGTCACGGAAGAAAATCTACAGGCGCGAATTCGTGGCAACCTGATCATGGCCCTGTCCAATAAATTCGGCTGGCTGCCACTGGCGACCAGCAACAAGAGCGAACTGGCGGTAGGTTACAGCACCATTTATGGCGATATGTGCGGTGGCTATTCACCGCTGAAGGACTGTCTGAAAACCCGTGTCTACGCCCTCAGCCGCTATCGCAACTCCCTGTCTCCGGCCATCCCGGAGGCGGTGATCGAACGCCCGCCGTCCGCTGAGCTGCGGCCGGATCAGGTGGATCAGGACAGTTTACCGCCCTATGAGGTTATGGATGCCGTGCTGCACCGCTTTGTGGATCTGGACTGGTCCATCAAGGACATTGTGGCCGCCGGCTTCGAGGAAGCCATGGTACGGCGCGTGGCCGGCCTGGTGCTTATCAATGAATACAAGCGGCGACAGGGCTCACCGGGTACGCGCATCACCAGCCGCGGTTTTGGCCGCGACCGACGTTACCCGATCACCTCGGGCTGGCGTGAGGGCCGCAGCTAGGCTGATTCAGTCGTCGTCGCCCCAGGGCCAGAGTCGATCCCAGATGCTCTTTTTGCCGTAGTCACCGGTAAAGTAGGGGTGATCCGGCTCGTTGTATTCCAGCACGCGTAGCGCGTCATCGGCCAGTTCGGTCATATCCAGCTCCGTGTAGGCCTCGTGCAGCACCAGCAGTGCCTCAC
>JABSSV010000008.1 GCA_013213875.1 Lysobacterales bacterium | reverse complement strand
TATCGGCAAGCTGAAGACCATCTTTCAGATGGTTGCCATCAGCCTGCTGCTTTATCAGCAGGACCTCCTGGGCTTGCCTATCGCCTTTATCGGTGAGCTGCTGCTCTATCTGGCAGCCTTGCTGACCCTTTGGTCCATGTGGGTCTATCTCTCCTCCGCCTGGCCCATTATGGCCGGCCAGTCTGGCCGTCGCCGTGACGCCGCGCCGCCGGCGACCGCAGATGAAAGGGATCCGCCAGGGCATGAGTAATCTGCAGCCGCGTCGAAAGACGCCTAGCGTGCGCATCGGCGGCGTGAATGTCGGTTCAGAGCATCCGGTCATGGTGCAGTCCATGACCAACACGGACACGCAGGACGCCAAGGGTACGGCCAAGCAAATCGCCGAGTTGGCACGGGCCGGCTCGGAGGTGGTGCGCATCACGGTCAACACGGAGGAGGCCGCGCGCGCCGTGCCGGAAATTGCTGAGCGGCTGGCCATGATGAGCTGTGACGTCCCGCTGGTGGGTGACTTCCATTACAACGGACACACGCTGCTGCAGAAATATCCGGATTGCGCGCAGCTGCTCGCCAAATACCGGATTAATCCCGGTAACGTGGGCTTCGGCAGAAAACGGGATGACCAGTTTGCCACCATTGTTGAGCAGGCCATCGAGCACGACAAGCCTGTTCGAATTGGGGTCAACTGGGGCAGTCTGGACCAAAAACTGCTGGCCCGGTTGATGGATGAGAATGGCCGGCGCAAGGCGCCGCTGGCCGCTGACGCGGTGATGCGTGAGGCGCTGGTGGTATCCGCCTTGCAAAGTGCCGAGCAGGCAGAAAACATTGGCCTGGGGCACGATCGTATCCTGCTCTCAGCGAAGGTCAGTGCCGTACAGGATTTGATCGCCGTTTATCGTGAGCTGGCCTCCCGCTGCGATTATCCCCTGCATCTAGGCCTCACGGAGGCAGGCATGGGCAGCAAAGGCGTGGTTTCCTCATCGGCGGCGCTGGCCGTGCTGTTGCAGGAAGGCTTGGGCGATACGATCCGTATTTCCCTGACACCGGCTCCGGGTCAGCCGCGTACTGACGAAGTGCTGGTGGCCCAGGAACTGCTGCAAAGTATGGGCTTTCGCGCCTTCGCGCCCATGGTAACCGCGTGCCCCGGCTGTGGGCGCACCACCAGCACCTTCTTTCAGGAACTGGCCAAGGACACCACCGAATTTGTGCGCGCGCGCATGCCCGAGTGGAAGTTGCAATATCCCGGGGCGGAAAATCTCTCCCTGGCGGTCATGGGCTGCATCGTTAACGGCCCGGGCGAGAGCCGCCATGCGGATATTGGCATTTCCCTGCCCGGCACGGGCGAGTCGCCCACGGCGCCGGTTTTTGTAGACGGTAAGAAGACTATAACGCTCCGAGGCGATGGTCTGACCAGTGAATTTCTGGAGTTGATCGAGGATTACGTCAAAACCCGCTATGCGCCGAAAGCCCCGGGGGATACATGAGTACCCCGACGGGCAGCGAGGCCAGTCGCGCAGACCGCCACAGTTGTTATCAGTTGGCTGTGCAGGACGTGGTTACGGAAATCGACTTTATTGAAGAGACCTGGGGCAGTTTGCGCCAGCGCCCGCTGGAACTGCTGCGCGAAGATTTCTGCGGCACGGCCAATACCTCCTGCGAATGGATTCGCCGGGGCGCAGCCCATCGGGCCATTGGTGTGGATCTTGATGAAGAGGTCCTGGCCTGGGGCAGGGCGCAGAACCTTTCCCAGCTGAGCGCTGCCCAGCGGGAACGCATTAGCCTGCTGCAGCAGGACGTTGGCCTCGGCACCAGTGAAGCACCCGACGTGGTGTTGGCCATGAATTTCAGCTACTACCTGTTGATGGAACGCGCCAGCCTGCGCGACTACTTCCGCAGCGTGCGTGAGAATCTCATGCCCGATGGCATTTTTTTTCTGGATGCCTACGGAGGGTATGAGGCGCCCATGGTGCTGGAAGAAAAGCGCGCTTGCGATGGCTTTACCTATGTCTGGGAGCAGGCCGCTTTCAACCCCATCGATTCCCGCATGGAGTGTCGCATTCATTTTGACTTTGCCGACGGCAGTCGCATGGAAGACGCTTTTCGTTACCACTGGCGCCTGTGGACATTACCGGAGCTGCAGGAACTGCTCCGGGAAGCCGGTTTTCGCAAGGTGACCGTGTACTGGGAAGGTACGGACGCGGACACCGGTGAGGGCGATGGCATTTACCGCCCCGCGACCGTCGGTGATGCGGACCCGGGTTGGGTCTGTTATCTGGTGGCCGAAAAGTAGGCCGAGGCTACGCTAGCCCTTATTTCTGGTCCGACTCTGCCGGGTGTGGCAGCAGCCAGCGCCCGCTGGTCTCCAGCGCCGCTTCACTCGCTGCACCTTCCGGCTCGGCGGCTTTTTCCTGGATAGATGAGACGGAAAATTGCTCTGCACTGCGTACCACCCACAGGGACCAGTGATGGGCACCATCCGGAGCCTGCCTGATGAGCACTGCCTGAGCGGATGCGTCCGCACCGCACAGCCGGGCCGTCTGACCGGCCGACCAGGGTAGGGCGCTTGTGGTTTTCAGCAGCACCGGTTGGCGCTTGAGTTTGCCCAGATAGCGTGTTCGCGCCACCACCTCCTGACCCGGATAGCAGCCTTTTCGAAAACTCAGCGCACCCAGAGGCTCCAGGCCCAGCATCTGTGGCAAAAATTGCTCGCTGGTGGCGGGTTCCAGCCAGGCTAGGCCGCTCTGCGTTTCCCGCGCGCGCACTTGCCCCGCTTCCAATGCGTCGCTGGCCACATGGTCATAGGCCAGGGGCAGGGGTCCCGTGTCACGGGCATGGGCGAATACGGGGTCGTCCGCAAGCAGTTCNATGGTGACTTGATCGCGGAACACGAACATGCGCAAGCGCTGAAGCAGTGCTTCTGCCAGCGTGGCAGCGCAGATCACGCGGTAATCCGTGTCCAGCCTTTGNACATACAGCACGGCGATAACGCGGCCCTTGGGTTGGCACAGGGCCCCCAG
This sequence comes from Lysobacterales bacterium, assembly GCA_013213875.1. Taxonomy (GTDB): domain Bacteria; phylum Pseudomonadota; class Gammaproteobacteria; order Xanthomonadales; family SZUA-36; genus Marinihelvus. Next base: position 4,559 of record JABSSV010000008.1, on the reverse strand, counting down.
GGTGGCGGCGCCGGNCGCGAGCCCGAGCACGTCAACGGTTAGTTGATTTTGCAGGAATTTACCCGCATCTCTGCCTTGAAAGGAGAGCGCACTGAGATAGCTAAGTCGGCTCATAGCAGAATCTGGCTTCCGGTTTCGTGTGTGCTTTCTATGGTTGGGGCTGGTTCCGCTCTGTGCAAGCATTTTTCCACACTGGATCTGAGACAACAGGGTGCCATTAGCGCCCCAAAAGCCTCCTTCGAGCGCATGGAATTTGTTGCCAAATGGCCCCTAAAACAGTACCCTTGCATCTCGCTTTTCATAGCGATGATTGGCAGGCTTCAACGAGGCCGTTATGGACGTCAAAAACACCGTAAACCCCGACGAGCAGCCCTCAGCTAGCACGCCGGATGATGCCCTGGAAAACAGCCAGGACGAACCCCGCGAAATCGGCGGACGAAAGGGGCCTGAGCCCACCCGCTTTGGCGACTGGGAAAAATCCGGGCGCTGTATCGATTTCTAATCCGTGAGAGGCGCGAGCCAGCCCAACAGGGCCCCTGAGCCAGCGTCTCCAGGTACCACTACATGAGTAGCAAACCTCACCAGCGTCCCATCAGCCCTTATATGCTAGGGCCCTACTACCGTTTTCAAATCACCTCGCTGCTGTCCATCACCAGCCGCCTTACCGGGGTTTATCTGACGGTAGTCACGGCGCCTCTGGCCATTATCTGGATGCTGGCCCTAGTGTTCGCCCCGGACCTGTTCATGAGCATTCAGGGCCTGCTGAGCGGCTGGATCGGCAAGCTGCTGGCCTTTGGCACCGTGTTCAGTGTGGCCTATCACCTGGCCAATGGTGTGCGGCACCTGGCCTGGGATACGGGGCGCTTCTTCAGCAAGCCGCAGATTCGCCAAACGGGCTACCTGATGCTGCTGGTGACCGTTCTTATCATCGCCTTGACCTATTGGGTGGCAGCATGAGCGGTACGATTGATCATTGGTGGATGCAGCGTGTTACTTCGCTGGTGCTGATACCCCTCAGCCTGTGGTTTTTGTGGGCTGGCGCGTCCCTAGCGGGCGCCGACCACGCCACCGCGCTGGCGTTCATGCAGCATCCAGTCAACGTGCTGGCCGCCGTGCTATTGACCGCTACGGGTCTCTACCACGCGCAGGCGGGCATACTGACCATTGTCGAGGATTACGTCCCCGGCAACGCCTTCCCAAAATTTTTGATGTTGATCACCCGCCTCGGCTGTGGCCTGGGGGTGCTCGCTGTGCTTGGCCTTGCTGTCAAGCTGCTATTCGGAGCCTAGTGCATGAGCCAAGCCTATCCCTTTATCGAACATGAGTACGACGTGGTCGTGGTGGGCGCCGGCGGTGCCGGCCTGCGTGCCACCATGGGCATGGCCGCTACGGGCCTGTCCACGGCAGCGATCTCCAAGCTGTTCCCGACCCGCAGCCACACGGTAGCGGCGCAGGGCGGTATGTCGGCCGCGCTCGGCAATATGGGCGAAGACGACTGGCGCTGGCACATGTACGACACCATCAAGGGTTCGGATTGGTTGGGCGACCAGGACGCGATTGAGTACATGTGTCGTGAGGCCATTCCCTCGGTGATTGAGCTGGAGCACTACGGTGTGCCTTTCTCGCGAACCGATGAGGGTAAAATCTATCAGCGGCCTTTCGGTGGTATGACCACGCATTTTGGTGAGGGTACGGCCCAGCGCACCTGCGCGGCGGCTGATCGTACGGGTCACGCGATTTTGCACACGCTGTATCAGCAATCCCTCAAACACAACGCCAAATTCTTTATCGAATACTTTGCCGTCGATCTGCTGATGGACGAGGAAGGCGCCTGTCGAGGCGTGCTGGCCTGGGACCTGTCTGACGGTACGCTGCACGTCTTCCGATCCCACGCAGTGATCCTCGCCACCGGTGGTTTCGGTCGCTGCTATTTCTCCGCTACCTCCGCACACACCTGCACCGGCGACGGCAATGGCATGGCGTTCCGCGCGGGCCTGCCCAACCAGGACATGGAATTTGTGCAGTTTCACCCCACCGGTGTCTATGGCGCCGGCGTACTGATTACGGAAGGGGTGCGCGGTGAGGGTGGATTCCTGACCAACAGTGAGGGTGAGCGCTTCATGGAGCGCTATGCGCCGAATGCGAAAGATTTGGCGTCCCGGGACGTGGTCAGCCGGTCCATGACGGTAGAAATTCGTGAGGGCAGGGGTGTGGGCCCGAAGGGTGATCACATTCACCTGAATCTGCAACACCTGGGCTCTGAGGTGATTGAAGAACGGCTTCCGGGCATTGCTGAAACGGCAAAGATCTTTGCCGGCGCCGACGTGACAAAAGACCCGATTCCCGTGCTGCCGACCGTGCACTACAACATGGGCGGTATCCCGACCAACTACCACGGTGAGGTGGTGACCGTAAAAGACGGCAATCCCGATCATGTGGTCCCCGGTCTGTTTTCTATCGGCGAGGCGGCCTGCGTTTCCGTGCATGGCGCCAACCGACTGGGCTCCAACTCGCTGCTGGATCTCATCGTCTTTGGCCGCGCTGTGGCCCAGCGTTGCGCCAAGGTCATCAAGCCCAATACGCCACACCCGCCCATTCCGAAGGCTTCGCTGGAACAGGCCCTGAGTGGTTTCGACAAGCTGCGTTACGCCAAAGGTGACAACAGCACGGCCAGCATCCGGGCCAATATGCAGGCCGTGATGCAGTCCAATGCGGCCGTGTTCCGCACCAGTGAAACCCTCGCCGAGGGGGTAACCTTGATGAACGACGTGGCTGCGTCCTTTGAGCATGTTGGCATCAAGGATCGCTCCCTGGTGTGGAACTCGGATCTGGCGGAAACGCTGGAGTTGCGTAACCTCCTGAGCTGCGCCATGGCCACCATGGTGGCGGCGGATCACCGCAAGGAAAGCCGCGGCGCGCATGCCCACGAGGACTTCCCGGACCGGGATGATGAGAACTGGATGCAACATTCACTGCAGTGGGTAGACGAACAGGGTAAGGTAGAGCTTGGTTACCGGCCTGTTCACATGTACACGCTCACGGACGATGTGGAAGTGGTGCCGCCCAAGGCCCGCGTATACTGATCTTCAGAGGTCACTGTCATGCTACAACTTCGCTTACCGAAAGAGTCTCGTCTTAAGAAGGGCAACGACTTTCCGACGCCCAACGGGGCGACCAACGTCAAGACCTTCCGTATCTATCGCTGGGATCCGGACACCGGGGGTAACCCGCGTATCGATAGCTACGAGGTCGATCTTGATGATTGCGGGCCCATGGTGCTCGATGCCATTAACAAGATTAAAAACGAGATCGACCCGACGCTGACCTACCGGCGCTCCTGTCGCGAAGGTATCTGCGGCTCCTGCGCCATGAATATTGACGGTGTTAACGGTCTGGCCTGTACCACTGCTATCGCGGATCTGGACAGCGATGTCACCATTTACCCGCTGCCGCACATGCCGGTGGTGAAGGATCTGGTGCCGGATATGAGCGGTTTTTACGCGCAGTACGCCAGTATCAAACCCTGGCTGCGGGCTCGTAGCGAGGCGCCGGAAGGTCGGGAGCGGCTGCAAAGCCATGACGAGCGCGAGCAACTTGATGGACTCTATGAGTGCATTCTCTGTGCCTGCTGCTCGACGTCCTGCCCCAGTTACTGGTGGAATGGCGATCGCTATCTGGGGCCCGCTATCCTGCTGCAGGCCTATCGTTGGTTGGCAGATAGCCGTGATGAAGATACCGATGAGCGTCTGGATTTCCTTGATGACGCGTTTCGTCTGTTCCGCTGTCACACGATCCTGAACTGCACGCAGGCCTGTCCCAAGGGTTTGAACCCGGGGCGTGCCATCGCTGAAACCAAGAAACTGCTGCTCGAGCGCAAACGCAAGGCAGCCTGAGCCAGGTGGGGCAGGGCATAGAGCGGGTCAAGCGCCTGCGCTGGCTTTGCCGGCGCGGTATGCGCGAACTGGAGTTAATGCTGGAAGCTTTTCTCCGACGTGAAGAAGAGGCCCTTTCGGGCGGACAGTGGCCGGAGTTTGAAGCACTCTTGGCCTGTGAAGACGATCGGCTCTGGGACTGGTTTCAAGGCGCATACGACGGCGATTCCTCGAAGTTTCAATCACTTATCGATAACATTCGCCAACGAGCATGAGCGACCGCTCAGCTTGTTTACGGGCCTGAAGGCACCACAAAAGCGCCTGCTTGATGCGGTTCTGCTGCTTGCCTGCCTGCTTATTCTTTGTGGTTCCGGTCTGGGGCCCGAACCCCTAGGGCTGGCGCTCCTTGCGCTCACGCTTTTTCATAGGACACGGGGAAACAGCCTGTTGTGGAAGCCTGCGGCGGCGCTGCGCTTTGTGCCAGAGCGGGGTTTTCTATACCTGCATGAACAACGGGGCTGGTGCCCGGCGGTGCTGGATCAATCCCTATGTTTAGACCAGGTCGCCATGCTTAAGCTACGTGGCGCCGACCAGCAACGGCGCCATGTGCTGCTATTGCGATGTAACCAGGTGCCTTCTGCTTACCGTCGTTTACGGGTGCTCTGTCAATATTGGCCGCATGGCCAG
>JABSSV010000079.1 GCA_013213875.1 Lysobacterales bacterium | reverse complement strand
CCTGTTCGAAGGCAAACCAGCTACCGGTCCGCCCGCTGCCACTCATGACCTCGTCCAGAATCAGCAGGACGCCATGTCGGTCGCAAACCTCGCGCATGGCTTGCCAGTAGCCTGGTAGCGCACAGACCGCCCCCAACGAGGCGCCGACTACGGTCTCGGCCATAAAAGCCGCCACCTGTTCCGCTCCTGCGGTGAGAATTGTTGCGTCCAGTTCGGCGGCCAGCTCTGTCACCAGCTCCCTATCGCTCAGATCGGCAGGCTGCCGGCGATAGCTAAAGCAAGGGCTGACCTGAGGCCACTGATGCAGCAGCGCTTCATAGTGGCTGCGGCGCTTCCGGTGGCCGGTGACAGAAAGTGCACCCAGCGTATTGCCGTGGTAGCTCTGGCGGCGGGAAATGATCAGATGCCGGCGCGTTTCACCGCGCGCTCGGTGATACTCATGGGCCAGTTTGATGGCGGCCTCGTTGGCTTCCGAGCCGCCGGCAAGAAAGTAGCTGCGTGCGCCTGGCTCGGGAAAGCGCGCAGCCAATGATTGCGCCAGCGCTTCCTGGGGCGCATTGGTAAAAAACTGTGTGTGGGCGAAGGCCAATTGATCCAGCTGTGCTTTCACGGCTGCAATAACAGCCGGATGCCCATGGCCTAGCGTGGAAATGGCAGCGCCACCGCTGCCATCCAAATAGCGGCGCCCCTCTGCATCCCAAAGATAGACGCCATTGGCGCGTACCGCTTGCGGATAGTCATGGCCTGGGCTGCGATAGAAAACGGCGCTCATGCGGCGAACCAAAGCGGGTAGGCGGTTCGCTGGCGGGTCGGAGAGGCGCCCGGTGGGCGGTGGACCCCGGCCTGCCTGAAGCAGGCCAGAGCTGTAGCCAGCTGGTATTGCTTCAGCCTTCGCAAAAGGCTTTGAAGGCTTCCGGCGTGTTTTCAAAGCCTTCCGCTTCAGCCAATTCCCAGGGGCGTTCGCATTGCTGAGTTTTGGCACACCAGCGATAGCCCGCCGAACCAATACAACCATGTTCATCGCGATCTGCGCCCACCAGCCCTTCGCGCGGCGCTTCGGGTGCCTCCGGTGCCTCCGGTGCTGCGGGTTCTGTGGTTGATGGCATGGCCGGCGCCTCAGGCTTCGCGGGGGGCGCCGGGGTTTGCGCATCGCAAGCCGACAGGCACAGGGCCAGCATGGCAATGCTCAAGGCAATGGGTTTCATGGCACTTTTCTCCTCTTCTTTCATTCATGACTGCTATGGTTTTGGTTTCTGTCAAAAGTCGCCGGTGCGATCGCGGACTTCGAAGCCGCTTTCCATGGTCAGGGTCGTGGGTTCGGTAATGGCACTGACCGCCGCACGCACATTGATGCTCTCCACGGCCTGCGTGAGATACGTCTTGTAATAGTAGACGCCGGCCCGGGTGTCTGCTGCTGACGTCCAGATCGTGTAGTCGGTGAGCATGCCACCCTCGCCGCTGTCGCGTATCGCGCCTTTGGGAATATCGAAGGTATTCAGGATATGGAAGGCCTGAAAAATGGCGTCGCTACTGCTGGCTGCGGGCAGGGCACTGTTGGCAAATGCCGCCGCGCGCACGAAGCGGGTCGGGGATGTCATATCCCCGGGCAGACCCAGCATGCCGGAGCCCTGTCCGAAAGGGGTAATGATTTCATCACCCAACGCCACCGTGCTCTGGTTTTCAGCCTGGAGGCCCACGTAGTTACGCAAATTGGTCAAATGCCAGTCGTAGGTCGGGTTGTTGGTTATCACATTGACCGTATTGTCATGAACGGTCAGGCCAGCAGCCGTGTATTCGATCACGATGGATGTGCCGCTGGCGTCGGTGACGGCGTAATGGAAGGGCGCAAAGCCGTCGATGGCTTCCACATAGGTGCCCACGACCTCAATATCATTCAGTGCCGCCCGCACTTCCTCCACGGTCTTGAACTGGCCCAGAATCCAGTTGCCCATTTCATCAGAGGACACAGCGCGCCCACGGTTCTCTTCGGTTGCCTCCCCAAAAACGGCCGTGCCAGCAAAATAAAAGGCGCCGAAGTAGAGGCCTTCCGTGTTCATGCCGTCGAAAACGATGGGCATGTCCAGGCCGTTGGCGCCCAGAAAGCCGTATTTCGCGGTGAAGCGAAAACCTTCCAGGTCTGGGTTTAGAACCAAAGTTTGCAGTTCCGTGCCAGCCGGCACTGCGTAAATATTGGACTGAATGTCGAAGCTGAACTCCATGGTTCGCGCTGGCACGGTGCCACCATCTTCAGCGTGCAGAACAATGCCGGTGCAGGCCAGCGCCGCAGGCAGGCCGATCAGGAAAGTCAGTGCTGTGGTGGCCAGGGCCCGAAGGGTTCCTGAGTTGTTCCTTACCGTTTGATTCATAGTGTTTCCCCCGTGTGAAGTTGGCTGTGTCGTTGATCAGGTTTGTTGCGACACCAGCGGCAAGAATAGACCAAGCAGGTGCAAAATTCAGGTTCTGCTTACCGGCCAGTCCAACCGGCCCTTGCCGGGCCTTGGTAACGGTCCATAAGGCCCTCCGGACTGGCGCTTCATGACGGCGCGATCACAGGCTCGGAGTAAACTTTGAAGTCATGAATTAAGTGGGGCGGCGGCTTGTATTATGCGCTGGGACCACAGCTGGAGTGGCAATATGTTAAGCAGTTTGACCCTGACCCTGGCCATGATGGCGTCCAGCCCCGCCGGCCTGGATCGCTACCTGGAACGTGCGATTGAACGTGGCGTACCGCTCTATAACAATGGCGATCCGGCCGCCTGCGCGGCGGTATACGCCACCGCTCTGGAAGCGGCAGCTGGCTGGCAGGGCTGGGCGGACAAACAGGCTGAACCGAATGGTTTGAGTTTTGAACTTCAGCGCGCCGCGGCGCTGGATGACCCCAGCGAACAAGCCTGGGCTTACCGACGACTGATCGATCGCATTCTGGCGGGGGAAGAGATTGCCATGCCGGAATTGGCCGCTGCTGCGCCGCTATATGATTTTTCCGATCTCGAACAACTGGGCTGCTGACGTCCAGATCGTGTAGTCGGTGAGCATGCCATCCTCTCCGCTGTCGCGTATCGCGCCTTTGTGATTATCAAAGGTATTCAAGGATATGGAAGGCCTGAAAAATGGCGTCGCTACTACTGGCAGCGGGCAGGGCGCTGT
>JABSSV010000078.1 GCA_013213875.1 Lysobacterales bacterium | reverse complement strand
GCATCCACGCCGACCACGGACGCCAGCACCCGGTCACCATGCAATACCGGCCGCATTTCCCGCGATGACAGATAGAGATCCTCGCCCCCCTCATCGGGCACCAGAAAACCATAGCCATCCGGATGCGCAGTGACACGGCCACTCACCAGGTCCATGCGCGCGGCCAGACCGTAGGCGCCGCTGCGATTTTTCACCAGCTGCCCATCGCGCTCCATGGCGCGCAGGCGGCGGCGAAGAATTTCCAGGCTGTCTGCCTCCGTCACTTCGAGCGCGGCCACCAGCTCCCGTCGTTTGAGGGGCCGGCCGGCCTGCTCCAGACAGGCCATGATGGCCTCGCGATCCGGCGCTTCCGCATTGATATGTTGCCCAGAACGGGCCTTTTTATGTTTCATAGCTGTGCAATGTAACGCGCTACCGACCCGGTAGCCAGCGACCTGAGGCGCGCAGCCTGCGAGAGGGCGTCAAGCAGCCGTCTGCCAGACGCTGGGGGGCGCTCGCAGCCATGGTTTGGGGGTTTCGTTCCTGACGACCCCGGCCCAGTTGGGCTCGGGGAGAGAGTGGTGCCGAGGAGAGGACTTGAACCTCCACGAGCTAATGCTCACTAGCACCTGAAGCTAGCGCGTCTACCAATTCCGCCACCTCGGCAAAAGGCTGTGGCAAGGGGGGGCCACAGCCTGGGGGTCGGTTCAGGGCAAGGGGAACCGCTGAACCGGACGCGCAATTTAACCAGATAATGCGAGGCTGTCAACTGCTAAAAGACAAACAGAGAAAGCGCGGGCCTAGGGCGCCTTGAGGGCCTCACAAAGCGCCACATTGTCATCGATCACGCGACTTAAAGTGACCGTGCCTTCGGCCGCCTCCAGCACCGGCAGCTCATAGCGCATAAGCACCGTTTCGCAGTCCACAAATTCCAGCTCCAGCGTGCCGTATTCCCCGGTCACAGTTGGCACCGGCGGACGCGTATCGAACAGGCCGCCCTCGGTCAGGGCCACCTGCAGCACCGCACGATTGCCATCAATGGGACCCAAGGCGGTCAGCCAGCGATGCCCCGCCTCGCCCAGTAGCGCCGGCGCATCCGCTGTCGGGCGCTCTGCATCAAAGGTAAACCAGGCCACGAACACCTGCCCCAACTCGGCAAACACATTGATGAAAACGCCCTGACCCGCCGTGTCGGGATTGAACCAGGCATCGTTGAAGCCCGCATTCACCAGCGCCGGCTGCGGGGCTTGCGCGTCGGTGCGGAAAACCAGAATCTGACTGTCTTCCGTGTTGGCGACGGCAACTTTGCCGGACGGATGAACGGCCACATCATGAGGCGCGTTGAATTCATAGTCGCTACCGGAATTGAGTACCGTACAGCTGCCCTCACGATCGCAAACCTGTAGTCGGTTGTTACCCGTATCGGCAACCCAGATGCGGTCCAGATGGTCCACCTCAATCCCCACGGGGGACTCAAACTGGCCCGGTCCGCTGCCCCGCCGGCCGAAGGCCGTGCAGTTGACCGGCCGGCCCGTGTCACAAAGCTGGATGCGGTGATTACCCGTGTCACTGATCACTACCGTGCCGTCAGCAGCCACGGCCAAACCGCGCGCGCCGTCCAGCTGTCCCAGACCGCTGCCCCCAGACATAAACACACGGCGCACGCGAAGATCGTCAGCCGAGAGTATCTGGATGCGATTGTTACCGGTATCCAAGCCGAAAACCTGCCCCTCCGCATTGAAATCCACATCGTTCGGGAAGGCCCAGCGCCCCAGAGCCGTAGACGGCTTGTTGTCTTCCGTAATCTGATCGCCACTGTAGAGACAGAAACGACGCAGCTCGCACAGCTGCACCGCATGGTTGTCCTCATCAGCCACGGCAAGCATCCCGTCTTCGCGCACGGCCACGCCATGCGGCCGATCAAACACGCCCGGGGTATTGCGCCGCGCAGCAAAGCCGCCAAACCACTCGCAGTTGGCGCCGTCGATATCACAGCGCTGTAACCAACTGTTGCCGTAGTCGGCAATGAGCAGCTCATCAGCGGTGTAGAAGGCCACACCCGTCGCACGGCCAAACCCATTCGGCGGAAACTGCAGGAAGCCAAACTGGCCAAACTTGCTCGTGTAGTCAAACGTGACGTCGGGCGCTGCCCACACCTTGCTACTGGCAGCGGCGAGCATCAGTGCGGCAAGCGCCAAACCGCTGACGGGCGCTTTCATGCGCCAGAATTTCAAACCGGCCCTTCTCATCAGCCGGCCGGATGCTGAATGATGATGTTTTCCGACCGATCGGGGCCCGTGCTGACCATATGGATCGGTGCTCCGGTCAGCTCCTCCATCACCTTCAGATAGGATCTCGCGTTGGCCGGCAGAGCCTCCAGCGAGGTCGCGCCCCGGGAACTCTCGGACCAGCCGGGGAAGGATTCGTACACCGGTTCCAGCGCGTCCCAGTCATCCGGATTGGTGGGTGGCACAGTCAAAGTCTCACCGTGCAGGCGGTAGGAGGTACAGATCTTGATCTCCTCCATCCCGTCCAGCACGTCCAGTTTGGTCACAGAGAAACCGGTGATGCCACTGAGCTTCACGGCTCGCTGCAGCGCTACCGCATCCAGCCAGCCGCAGCGCCGGGGACGTCCGGTGGTGGCGCCAAACTCCGCACCACGCTCGGCAATACCCGCGCCCACATCATCAAACAGCTCCGTCGGGAACGGACCGGAACCCACCCGCGTGGTGTAGGCCTTGGTGATACCCAGCACATAGTCGATCGCGTTGGGACCCACACCGGCACCGGTACACACGCCCCCGACGGTGGTGTTGCTGGAGGTCACAAAAGGATAGGTTCCATGATCAATATCGAGCAACGCACCCTGAGCGCCCTCAAACAGGATGCGGCTGCCATTGGCGCGCAGCTGGTGCAGTTCACCCGCGACATCGCCCACCATATGACCGATGGCCTCAGCCAGCGCCAGCGTCTCATCCAGGATGGCCTGGTAGTCCAGAGCCGGCAGCCCGTAGCGATGTTTCAGATCGAAGCTGTGATAGGCAACGATGCTTTCCAGCTTCCGGGCCAGGGCCTGCTCGTTTAACAGATCCGCCACGCGCACGCCGCGACGTGAGGCCTTGTCCTCATAGGCAGGGCCAATGCCGCGACAGGTGGTGCCAATAGCGCGCTTACCCAACGCTTCCTCGCGGGCACGGTCCAACTGGACGTGGTACGGCATGATCACCGGACAGGACGGGGAAATCACCATGCGCGATTCCACGTCTACACCGCGTGACTGGAGATTATCGATTTCGGCTTTAAGGGCCTCCGGGGACAGCACCACGCCATTGCCGATGAGGCAGCGCACACCCGGGTGCATGATGCCGGCCGGAATCAGGTGCAGAACGGTCTTGTCACCGTCAATAACCAGCGTATGGCCGGCGTTATGACCGCCCTGAAAGCGCACCACCGCGTCCATATCCTGGCACAGGAGGTCAACAATCTTGCCCTTGCCCTCATCTCCCCACTGGGTCCCCAGCACCACTACCGACTGATTCATCTTGCTTCGTTCCTATTGTTTTCGTGCTAACGCACCAGGTTTAGCAATATCGCACCGGCCAGCAGTGCGCTAATGCCAATCACACGAATGCCGCGCGGCCCCAACCGCGCGGCATCCTGCATTGCTTGTAACCATTTTTTTGGCGCCAGCGCTGGCAGCAAACCTTCCAGTATGAACAGCAGCGCCAGCGCGGTCAGTAAGTCCCGCGCCAGCCCCTCACTCATGGTCGGAATCCGGCACGGCTAGCGTCGCAAAATCAGCGCTGCTGACTGCCGACATCACCGCCAAAGTAGTTGAAGAATTCACTGTTGGGGTCCACCACCAGCACGTCTTCGCGGCTATTAAAGGCGTTGCGATAAGCCTGCAGGCTGCGGGAGAAGGCAAAAAACTCCTCGTCCATACCGTAGGCGTCGGCGTAAATGGCAATCGATTGCGCATCGCCTTCACCGCGCAGACGCTGACCGTCACGCTCGGCCTCAGCCAGAATCACCTGCGCTTCCCGGTCCGCGTCAGACCGGATGCGCTCCGCCTCCTCGCGTCCCTCGAAGCGATAGAGGTTGGCTTCCTTTTGTCGGTCGGCGGCCATGCGTCGGAAAACCGACTCCCGCACATCGTCCGGCAGCTCGATGCTCTTGATACGAACATCAACCACTTCGATACCAAACTCTTCCGCGGCCTGATTGGCTGCCGTGGCAATGTCCTGCATGGTGCTGACGCGCTGCTCGGAAATCACCTCAACCAGGGTTCGGCTGGCGATCTGGTTACGCAGCCGGTCTTCAATGATCCCGTTGAGACGGTTCAGGGCACGCGACTCGTTACCACCGGTGGCCGTGTAGAAACGCGACACGTTGGCGATGCGCCATTTCACGAAGGAATCCACTTCGACAAACTTCTGCTCGGAGGTCAGCATGGGCTCCGCCGGCGTGTCGAGGGTCAGAATCCGGTTATCAAACTTGCGAATGTTGTTCACAAACGGCAGTTTGAAATGCAGGCCCGGCTCGTAATCGGCTTTTACGATACGGCCCAGCTGAAAGCGGATGGCGTATTCGGTCTCCTGCACGGTAAAAAGGCTGGACAGGCCCAGGCCACCCAGAAGAACAACAACAATTAACAGCAGCGGTCGGTTCATTGCCGTCCCTCCCGGTTCGCCGTACGCGGCGTGCGGCCGGTGCGGTCACTTTGCGTGGGCCGGGACTGATCGTCCGGCGTCATCATTGGCGGTATGCGGGTGCTGCGGCTGCCGCCGGCAGCACCATCGAGCGGCAGATAGAGAATGTTGCCATTCGAATCCACATCCAGCAGTACCTTTTTGGAATCCCCAAGAACCCCTTCCATGGCCTGCAAATACATGCGCTTGCGCGTGATCTCCGGTGCCCGGCGATACTCTTCCACCTGCAGGCGGAAACGATCGGCCTCACCTTCGGCCAGCGCAACGGTAGAATCTCGATAACCCTGCGCCTCCTGCACGATACGGGCAGCGCGACCACGGGCCTCGGGAATTACGGAGTTCACGTGTACCCGGGCTTCTTCAATAAAGCGCTCCCGGTCCTCCCGGGCGCGGATCACGTCGGAATAGGCCTCGCGCACCTGCGCCGGCACGTTGACGTCCACCAGGTTGAATTCGGTGATCGTAATACCCGTTTCGTAGTTATCCAGCGTTTCCTGCAGCACGCGTTGCGTTTCAATGCTGACCTGTGCACGGGTGGAGCCTTCCAGGATGTTGTCCAGGCGGTTGGTACCCACCGATTCACGCAGCGCGCTTTCCGCCGCTTGCAGCAGCGTCAGTTCCGGGTCACGGACCTGAAACAGAAAGGCTTGCGCGTCAAGCACGCGGTACTGAACCTTGTAGTTGAATTCCACCAGGTTCTCATCTTCGGTCAGCATCTGACCGCGGTCTTCAGCGGAACGCACATCGCTGACGTTCACCTTCTGTACCGACTCGATGGGACGTGGCAGGGTCAGGTTGAAACCGGGCTCTAGCGTGCGCGTGTACTCACCAAAGCGCAGTACCACACCGCGTTCGGCCTCATCGATGATATGAATGGCATTCCAGACCGCATACAGGCCGGCTAGCACCAGCAGTATGGAAACGACGCCGCCGCTTCCGGACCCGGACTTGTTCGCACCGGAGCTGGAACCTGAGCCACCGTTACCACCACCAAAAATGGATCGGACTTTGGACTGCATGTTCTGAAAAACCTCGTCCAATTCCGGAGGCCGGTCGCCCTGCTTCCAGGGGTCTTGATCACCACCCTTACCGGGTTCCTTCCAGGGCATAGAAATCTCCTGCTGAATGTTCTGACGCGACAATCGCTCGCGCTTGATAGCTTGGGCCCGAACGCACGGCTTTCAAGTGAAATTCGGGTACCTGTTCATTATCCCCCCTGCGGTCCATCGCCGCCAGTGGAAGGACCGCTTACTGAGTTCTATTGGACAGCAATTTTTCCTGCACCAGCTCGCCATCACTGCCGCATTGTCGCACCAGCCGCTCAGCCAGCTGTGATGGCAAATCGATGTGCAGGTGCCAATGGCCGGCTTCATCCACCGTTTCTTCGCTGACCGCGCCCAGCTCAAACAGCCGCGCCCGTAGCCGCGCATGGCGCCCTTCCAGCTCGATCCAGCGCTGAATGCGCCGCCCGGCGAGCTGCTCTTCAATCACTTTCCGCAGGGGCTCCAGGCCGGCACCGGTCAGGGCCGAGACACTGGCCCTGCTAATGCTGCCATTGGCGCGTAATTGCAGCCCGGCCGCATGTTCCGTCAGGTCGATTTTGTTGAACACGCGGATTACCGGCACCGATTCCACACCGATACTCTCCAGCACCTCGTCCACCTCCTCTTC
>JABSSV010000077.1 GCA_013213875.1 Lysobacterales bacterium | reverse complement strand
TGCATGGATGCACGGTCAACAGTATAAACTGCTCTTCGCGTACTTGAGCCGGACCGTTCCATGTTGAAAATCCTGAAAATTGCCCTCTCGCTGCTACCCTGGCTGCTTAGCATGTACGGCTTTTATTGGCTGGACAGCAACCTCTGGGATGCCAGCACCCCGCATCGCGGCAAACTGTCAGTGATGCTTATGGGCAGCGGCATGGCGCTGAGCTTCCTGCTCTATTCACGCTTGCTGGCGCAGCGCAAGACACGCTAGCCATGCTATGCAGCAGACCTGCCCCCGCGCTATGCTGAGGCTCTCTTTTTTGCTTGCAGAACGACCATGGCCTCATTACCCGATCTTTGCGATGACTACAGTGACCAGCTGATCCTGCTACAGCCCCTGTTCCAGGACTTTGGCGCGCGCCAGCGCTTCAGCGGGCCGATCAGCACGGTCAAATGCTTCGAAGATAACTCCCGCGTTAAAGAGGCTCTGGCGGAAGCGGGCAACGGCCGCGTACTGGTGGTGGACGGCGGCGGCTCGCAGCGCTGTGCCCTGCTCGGCGACATGCTCGCCGGCATGGGCGCTGACAACGGCTGGCAAGGCCTGGTGATCTATGGCTGCGTGCGCGATGTGGAGATCACCCGCGAAATTGACTTGGGTATCCGCGCCCTGGCGCCATTCCCCATCAAGTCCCACAAGCGTGGCGAGGGGCAACGCGATATTCCCGTGCAGTTACCGGGAGGGCTCGTCCAACCCGGCCAGCATCTTTATGCCGATGAAAACGGCATCGGCATCGCGCCCTCGGCGCTGCCGGTCCATTTCCACAGCTAGTCCGACGCCGGCGGAGTCCCGTCCTTGCCAGCCGCGTCCATGCACTGACGCCAGCGCAATTGGAAGCGGCTGACCGCCTGATCCCAGGAACGATTCAGCTGGGTTTGATCGCCGACCGGCATGGCACGGGCGGGCTGCATGGCCTCCAGCAACCGCTTGTCCTGTTCGTTAATATGCTGGGAGAACGCCAGCATGGACTCGCGCTCCGTTTCAGAAACGGGGGCCCCGGGAAGATAGTCCGCAAAGGTCTCCTGGGAATGCGTCGCCGACTGCGGCCGGACCGTAATCACCTGCTGGTTATCCGGCTCGACCAGAATGAGCGTGTTGGGAAAAATACACCAGACCTCAATCGTCGCTGAACGCTCCGGCGGCAGATCGGGAAAGACTGGTGTGGCACGATGCTCCACTCCGGATCGCTCCCCATAGCCCTGGGGCATGACAAAGCCGAAAAGGTCTGCATTAAGACATACATCTTCGACGGCCAGCAGCGGCGCCATGCCTCGCGTGAGCTCCGGATGGACGAAAGGCAGATGCCAGGCGTCGATGAAATTCTCCGCTACCAGCTTCCAGTTGGCCTGAATATCGTATTCCTTGCTCCCGAGCGGTTGCAGCAGCTCCGCTGACCAGGGGGAAAGACGTGCATCCAGCGGCGCAATAAACGCTTCGAACGGATCGGCTTGACCATCGATGTTAATAAAGACGATGTCCCGCCAGAGCGCTGAGCGCAGCTGAATCAGACCCAGCTCTTGCTGTTCTTTAGTGGTTGGTGCCTGTGCATCGAGGCGATCAAAATGCGGTGCCTTGTAGAGCTGTCCATCCAGCCGATAGCTCCAGGCATGATAAGGACAAGTCAGAAGGCCACTGGTTTGGCGACAGGGTTCGGTAAGCAGCGGTGCGCCGCGATGGCGACACAGGTTGTAAAAAACCCGAATCTCGTGATCGCGGCCCCGGACCACCAGCAGAGACAGCCCCGCCACCGTGCAGGGGAACACATCACCCGGCTCGGGCACCACCATACCGGTAGTGACACTGATCCAGGCTTTCGGAAACAACTGCTCGCATTCAACTTCATAAGCCTCAGGCGAGCGGTAGGCGTTACCATGCAGCGGCGGAAGCTGTTCCTGTTCCCGGGCCATTCAGAAGCACCTGCCCCCGTTGCCGAGCCCGCCATCAGGCCCATTGAACAACGGGCAACCCGGTTGCCTGCTAGCCACGGGCCTGCAGCATTTTTTCAATTCGCAGCACACTGTCCCGCAGTTCGCGCAGCGCATCATCGCCGGTTTCACTGCCGCCCGAACCGCCGGCTCTGGCCAGCACCTGCAGTTTGTCCCGTTGCGCCAGCACGGCTTCACGAAACGCCTCCGCATCAACGATGCCGGTTAAACCTACCAGCGAACCGGCACCAGATTGGCCGGCCGTTTCTACCTTGAGCTGCATGACCCCGAACAGGCGCATCAACGGCCCCTGGATCATGGCCATGTCAGTGATCTTGTCCAGGGGTAAGGTCTTTTCGACCCGATACAGCAGACCCTTCTTGACCTTGAGCGACTGCTCGGTGAGCGTGCAGGAGATACGCGCAAGATAGGGGTTCATAAATAAGGAGGCGAAGGGTAGCCAGATCAGCAGCAAGGGAATGCCCGCTAGCGAGAGCAGCAGCCCCAGCGCTACTGAAAAACGCCAGTAAGTCTTCACAGCAGGATCAAATTCCGCCTCTCTCAACACGCTTTCGCTAGCCATCTCTATGTCCTTTATGTCAGGTTTAATATCCGCGCCGTGTCCATGCAGCATGGCAGGGACCTTCGAGCCAGGAATGTGCCAGGATCCTCAAATGCTCAGGGTGCAGCGGGTGCCACTGCCGCTAGGCCTTCACAGTCCGGCACATCGCTAAAGTAGTCCGTTGGTAACCACAGGGCCTCCGCAATGGTCAACAAGCGCCTGTCGTCGAAGTGATTCAGAAATTCAAACTGCACTTGCCCGTCAGTACCCACTTCAAACGCACGGCCCTGCTCGGCGGATGTTACCAGCCAGTTGCCGTTGGGTAATTCCTGATGCTTACCCCGCCGCCAGC
>JABSSV010000076.1 GCA_013213875.1 Lysobacterales bacterium | reverse complement strand
CGCTTTCAGGGCCGCGGCGGGCGCGTCCATGTCGACCCATCCCACCACGCCGGCAACCATGGAATATTGTTCGGCGATGGCTAACAGGTAGCGGGTCTCTGCCGTGGTCGCGGCCGCTTGCACCAGCACGGTTCGATCAACGCCGGCCCGCTCAAGCAGTGGCTGCAGCTCATCGGGCCCGAAGTCCTGATAGAGCGGCGCGAGCTCGGGCGTCAGCCAACCGTAGTCGTCGCGCTGTGTGGTCCAGAAGTGCTGATGGCCGTCGACGCGCATCGCCTTACCCGCCGGACCTGCAGCTCGGTGTCGGGGCATCATCGCGAATCAAACCGTGCTTCCGCAGGGCCTGCCAAAATTCATCGGGAATCTCGGTCGCGAACAGGCTCAGCGTCTGATCGATGCGGCTGACCTTGCCAATGCCGGGAATCACAGAAGCGACCGCCGGGTGTGCAAGAGGAAACTGCAGGGCCGCGGCCGCCATGGAAACTTCGAACTCGTCACAAAGGCGCTCAATGGCCGCCACTTTCTTAATGACCGGCTCCGGTGCCGCAGCGTAGTTGTAGTAGTACGGTCCCTTGCCGCGGACGCCGGTAGCAAGAATGCCGGAGTTGTAGGCGCCGCCAATGATCAGGGAACAGTTTCTATCCATGCATTGGGGCAGAAACGTCTCCAGCGCCTTCTGCTCCAGCAAGGTATAGCGCCCGGCGAGCAGGAAACAATCCCAGTCGCCATAGTCCAGCGCTCGCTCACACACTTCATATTCATTGACGCCCAGGCCGATGGCGCTCACAAGGCCGCTCTGGCGCAGCGCTTCCAGGGCCCGGTAGCCGCCGTCCATTGCGATCGGGAACAGTCGCCGGTCGTCGTCACCATGCGTGACGGGGCCGATATCGTGCATGTAAAGGATGTCGATTCGGTCCAGGCCCAGCCGCTGCAGGCTGTCTTCAAAGGAGCGCATCACGCCGTCGTAGCTGTAGTCGTAGGCCATGTCGAAGGGCATGGGCGACACAAATCCATGGCGTTCCGCGGCATAGCCAGCGGGGCGCAGCAGTCGACCGACCTTGGTGGACAGAACATAGTCGCTTGATCCGCGCAGCGCGTCGCCAACACGGCGCTCACTGAGACCCTGGCCGTAATGGGGTGCGGTATCGAAATAACGAAAACCCCTGGCCCGGGCGGTGGTCAGAATATCGGCAGCTTCTGCATCCGAGACGGCGTGATACAGATTGCCCAGCGACGCACAGCCGAATCCGAGCGCGTCGATGGAAAGTTCCGTCTTGCCAAGCGGATTTTTCTGGAAACTTGCCATGCCAGGGACCCGATGAGCTCAAGCGCTCTGCTTGTCAGCCCGCGCTAGCCATTCCGCGCCGTGCGGATAGGCAAAGTCTGCCAGCGTTTCCTCATGCATTTTGCCGCTGAAACCGGGTAAGCGCGGGGCCTGGTAAGCGCCGTCGCGCATGTCGCAGGGATCTTCAAAGTGCTCGTGCAAGTGATCAACATACTCGATGACACGCTCACCAATGTCGGCCGATATCTGCACATAATCAATCATGGACAGATGCTGCACGTATTCGCAAAGGCCCACGCCGCCAGCGTGTGGACAGACGGGCTTGCCGTATTTCGCGGCCAGCATGTAGACGGTCAGGACTTCGTTAAGACCGCCCAATCGACAGGCATCAATCTGCACAATATCAATCGCGTCATTGGCAATGAACTGCTTAAACAAAATCCGGTTCTGGCAATGCTCCCCGGTGGCAACTTTCACCGCGCCGATGTGGCTGCGAATTTTCCTGTGCCCGAATACGTCATCAGGACTGGTTGGTTCCTCGATAAACCAGGGGGCGAAGGGGATCAGGTGTTGCATCCAGCCGATGGCCTGATCCACTTCCCAGGCCTGGTTGGCATCCACCATCAGCTTGACCTCGTCGCCAATGGTGGCGCGGGCGATCCTGCAGCGCCGAATATCATCCTCAACAGACTCGCCGACCTTGAGTTTGATGTGCTTGAATCCCGCGTCCACCGCCTCGCGGCAAAGGCGTTCGAGTTTTTCGTCGCTGTAGCCCAGCCAGCCGGCAGACGTCGTGTAAGCCGGATAACCGCGAGCCTCCAGCTCTTGGATGCGCTGTTGCTTCGTGGCCTGGTTCTTTTCAACCCAAGCCAGCGCCTCCTCGCGCGTCAGGGCATCAGCGACATAGCGAAAATCCAGACAATCAACGAACTGCTCAGGCGGCATGTCGGCGAGCAGTCGCCAGACCGGCTTACGCTCAGTGCGCGCCCACAGGTCCCAGACGGCATTCATGACACCGCCCGCGGCCATATGCATCACGCCCTTTTCAGGCCCCAGCCAACGGAGCTGGCTGTCCGATCTCAAGCGGTTGTAGAAGACGCCGATATTGGCGGTGATGTCAGCAAGATCCACACCGATCACCAGGTGGCGCATGCTCTCCACAGCCGTGCAGCAAATGTCATTACCGCGGCCAATGGTAAATATCAGGCTGTACCCCGTATGGCCCTGTTCCGTTTCGATAACAATGTAGGCCGCGGAGTAGTCCGGATCCTTGTTGGTGGCGTCCGAGCCATCGAGGTTCTCGGAGGTGGGGAACCGGATGTCTGTTGCGGACAGACTGGTGATTCTGTTGCTCAAACGAAAAATCCATTAGGGTGTCGATGCAAGCCTAGCTTACATCGGCCACCCATGTGCGGAGCAAAATTTGTATGACCACGAGTGAAACTAACTCGATGCCACCCCTCGTCGCCAGAGACATGCTGTTGCCGTTTATTCTGGTGGCCATGCTGTTCCCCCTGTGGGGCTTCGCCAATGACGTGACCAACCCTCTTGTTAAGGCGTTCAAGGACATTTTCCTGATCTCGAACCGGCAAAGCAGCATGGTGCAGTTCGCCTTCTATCTGGGCTACGGCATCATGGCGATTCCGGCGGCGATTTTTATCCGCAGCTACAGTTACAAATCCGGCATATTGCTGGGCCTGGGGCTGTATGCCATCGGGGCGTCCTTGTTTATTCCCGCCAGT
>JABSSV010000075.1 GCA_013213875.1 Lysobacterales bacterium | reverse complement strand
GTTTGACCAGCAATGGCGGGCCTGCTGTGACTCACGCTTGACGGTGAAAGTCATGACGCCGCGGGACGGTGGCTGAGTAAGGCTCATGTGGACCGACGTGCTGACGCCATTACGCTGGCTGCTGCGTGGCTCGCTGTTTCTCTTGCATGCCACCGTGCTCTTACTGCCTTGCCTGTTCTTGCTGCGCTTCGGTCAGCGCTGCGAGCTACGCGGCCAAACGCTGGCGACGCGCGCGCTGACCTTCTGGTCGCGCTGGGCTTGCCGCCTGTTTGGTGTCTGGCCATCGGTGCATGGCGCGCCGGCACCGGGGCCTGTGCTGCTGGTGGCCAACCATATTTCCTGGGTAGATATTCCCTTACTTCACAGCGTGGCGCCCATGAGTTTCGTTGGCAAGGCGGAAATTAGTCGCTGGCCGGTGTTTGGTTTCTTGGCCGATGCGGGCGGCACGATTTACCACCAGCGGGGTAGTCACGATTCGAGTGCCGGCGTCATGCTTCAGGTGCGTGAACGTCTGGGCCAGCAGGGCCGGGTGGCGGTATTTCCCGAGGGCGGTATTTTCCCGGGCCAGCCCACCCGTCCCTTTCATGCCCGCATGTTTAAAATTGCGCAGGAGGCGGAATGTGCCGTGCAGCCGGCCATGATTCGCTATCTGCGCAAGGGGCAGCTTGATCCGGACTTGAGTTTTCGTCCCGGGGAGCATTTTCTCGTCAACATACTGCGCTTGCTGGGCCGGCCCGCCTGCCGGGCAGAACTTCGCTTTCTCGATGCCTTCGAGTCTGCCAACATGCCGCGCAAGGCATTGGCGCAGCGGGCGGAGGCTGAAGTAAGAGCCGCTTATCAGGCACCGGTAGGCGCTTCATGAACACATTTAATCCGCCATTGGGCCTGCGCGGCCCTCATGTCCAGTCCATTCTCAATAGCAGCGCTCTACGTGGCCTTGCCGTGGGCAAGCGTGCGCAGCAGCTGTTGGACGCGGAAGAAGAATGGATTCTCGATGGTGGTGAGGGTATCCGCCTGCAGGGCTTTCTAACGCGCCAGTCAGGCAGCAGCCGCGGCCTGGCCGTGCTCATGCATGGTTGGGAGGGCAGTAGCCACTCCAACTACATGCTGGGCACGGGTCAGCGCCTGCTGGCCGAAGGTTATGACGTGTTCCGTCTGAACTTCCGTGACCATGGGAAGACCCACCATCTCAACCCGGGCATCTTCCATTCCTGTCGGCTGGATGAGGTGATTCATGCTTTGGGCGATCTGCAGGCACGGCTGCATGCGCAACCCTGGTGCCTGGCAGGCTATTCACTGGGCGGCAATTTTGCCCTGCGGGTGGCGCGGCATGGGCCGGCGCAAGGCCTTAAGCTGGCGCATTGTGTGGCCATCTGCCCGGTGATTGACCCGGCGCACGTACTGCATGCCATGGAGACCGGGCCGCGTTTCTACGAGCACTACTACATCCGCAAATGGACCCGTTCCGTGCGCATCAAGCAGTCCTGTTTTCCCAAGCGCTATGCCTACGACGAGTGGTACGATTTGGGAGGTATGCGGGAACGGCTCGATTTTTTTGCGACGCGCTACTACGACTTTGCCTCTATCGACGCCTATCTGGCGGGCTACTCAGTTGGTGGTGAGCGACTCCGTGATTTGACCGTGCCGAGCACCCTGCTCACGTCTGAGGACGACCCGGTTTGCCCCCAGCATGATCTGGCCTTGCTGCCAGAAAATCCGCAGTTGGAAGTGCTGTTGACGCGCTACGGTGGTCACTGTGGTTATTTGAAAAACTGGCGTTTGGAGAGTTGGGCTGAAGATTGCATTGCCGCCCGCTTTCTGGGTGCCGCAGACGCCTAGGGCGTGCCGAGGAACGAAGCGATGAATATGGATCAGATTCAACAACACTTACAGGCCGGCGAACTTGCCGAAGCCGAAACGGGTCTGCGCGCGGCACTTTTGGAAAATCCAGAAAACGCTGAGGCCTGCTTTTTGCTGGCGCAGCTGTGCCAGCAGCGTGGGGAACTGGACGAACCGCTCGCGCTGCTCGAGCGGGCAGAGCAGCTGGAGCCGTTCAACCCCAATATATTTCACGCCCGCGGCGTGCTGCTGATCAATCGGCAGGAATTTGAACCGGCCGAGCGCGCCTTTCGGGCTGGTCTGGATATCAACCCCTCTCACGCGGCCTCTCTTATCGGCCTCGCCTTTCTGGAGCTGAACGCAGGTCGCTTTGAAGCGGCCATTCATGCGGCCGAGCAGGTGCTGGCTGAGACGCCGGATGATGCCCGGGCCCTGAGCTACAAGGGCACTGCCGAGCTGGAGCTGGGTCATACAGACGCGGCCATCCTCTTGCTGCAGGAGGCGCTGCGACATGAGCCCGGTTCACTCACGGCCCAAGCGCAGCTAGGGCGCGCCTTTCTCAGCGCCGGTAACCATGCATTTGCCGTGCAGTGTTTTGAGAATGTGCTGCAACAATCGCCTGGCAGTGCCGATCTGCAGGAATATCTCGGCCGCGCCCGACTGGCGCTGGGTGAGACCGAACAGGCCCTGGAGCCGCTGCGGGCAGCCGTGGAGCAGGGCCGCGCCAACCCGGATCTGTTCCGGGCAACCGCGATGGCAGAACTCGCCGCCGGTCGCCCCGCCGAAGCGGAGGCGCTGCTGGCTGCCGCGCATCAACTCGCGCCGGAGCGGGAAGACGTCGTCCTGCCCCTGGCCGGCCTGCTGGTGTCCCGTGGTGCCAACGGCGGTGCCGTTGAACTGCTGCAGGCGTTCCGTGAGCGCGGCGCCGACAGTGTGGCACTGGCCACGGCACTAAGTCGCGCACAGCTGTTCGCGGGCGATGCGGAGGCGGCGGTGGCAACGCTAACGCCGCATGCCCAGGCAGAGGCCGCCGCAGAGGATACGCGCCTGGCCTACGCGCAGGCGCTGGACGCGGCGGATCAGTCTGAGCAAGCCGAAACGGTGCTTGCCGGCTTGCTGGACGCGGAGGAGCCTGCGCTGGATGCGCTGATCTTCCACGCCATGCGTTTGGCCGATGCGCGGGATGAAGCTGCCATTGAGGTGCTGCAGGAGGTAGTGAATCGTCCGGGGCTGAATCAGCGCCAGCTGCTCAACTATCGTGCTCTGCTGGCAGACTGCCTGCATCGTGCCGGGCGCTATGAAGAGGCGGCCGGTCAGTACGGTGCCATGGCGCATCGCCGTGCCGCCATCGTTGCCTTGCTGGAGCATGACGACGACGAGTTTAAGGCCCGTGCGGTCTCTGCCATGGATCCCGCTGTGACTGCGGACTGGCCAAAGGCCATGCCCGCGGGGGTGGCGCAACCGATCTTCGCGGTGGGCTGGCCGGGTTCTGGACAGGAACGCATTCTGCCCGCGCTGGCTGCGCACAGTGGCGTCAGCTTGCTCATGGATGAGGAAGATGCTCAGGCGGGTCGGCGTCAGCTGCTGGCCAGGGACACCGGTGCGGGTGATCTGTCCATACTCAGCGATACGCAATTGGAATTGCGTCGGGGGCGCTACATGAAAGCGCTGGGTGATCAGGCGCATGAGATGCAGATATTGGATGTGCTGTGGCTCAGTGCGGAGCTGTTACCGGGTCTGGCGCGGATTTTTCCCGGCGCACGGGTGCTGCTGATGGAGCGGGATCCGCGCGATATGACGGTAGCATGGATGCAGAGTGGTTACCGGGACCTGGAGCCCATGGCGCGCGCCTACAAGCGCCAGCTGCAGCTGCTGCAGCGTTGCCGGGAAAGTCTGCCGCTGCATTTTATTCCTGTTTTTTACGAGGCCGTGTGTGAGCAACCGCAGCGAGAACTGGACCGCCTCCAGCAAGAGCTGGGGCTGACGCCGGAACCAGTGGTGACGGCGCGTTTTCTGGAAATCAGCATGCCGAGCATCGCCGAGCCGGGAGATCATGAGCACTATGCGCCCATCGCCGCGGAAGCGCAGCCGGGGCCGGGATCAGAGGCGCTGCACTAACGCGCCCTCGCGGTCGGCGCAGACTGGTGGTCTGCGCGTCCTTAACTTATGCTCTGGTGGGTCTGGCGCCATTCCCGGCGCTGATTAAAAAGAGGTGGGGATCGCATGAAAAAGTTTTTACTGGTGATGTTAGTGCTGGTGCTGCTGGCCGGTGTTTATATCTGGCGCGTGGTTGCCAATCTCGACGAAACCATTGCCGGTTTTATTGAGCAGGCGGGTTCGGAAGCGCTGGGCACCAGCGTGTCCGTCGAGTCTCTGGACCTGACGCTCACGGAAGGCAAGGTGACGCTGGGCGGTCTGCGCGTTGCTAACCCGCCGGGTTGGGACGCGGCCTCGGCCTTTGAATTGGACAGCATTACCGTCGCGCTGGATCTCAACTCCCTGAGCGGTCAGCCATGGGTACTGAAAACGGTGGATATTGGT
>JABSSV010000074.1 GCA_013213875.1 Lysobacterales bacterium | reverse complement strand
TTAAGGCGGCGGTGGGCTACGACACCGGGGAGGTCAGCTGTGGGTTTATTGAGGTGCCGGAAAACCGCAGCGATCCAGACAGCCGCACGATCAGGCTGCTGTTTGCGAAGCTGCATGCGAAAGCCGGTCTCGAGCCTGACGAAGAGGCAGCGGGTGCAAGCACCGATGAGGAAGATGCGCTGGTCCAGCGCGATGACCCGATCGCCTATTTAACGGGCGGTCCCGGAGTTGCGATTCCTCCCTATGTTGAGCGCTTTCTCGAGCATGATCTGCTCAAAACCCGCGATATTTATATCCTGCAGCAGCGCGGTATTGAGGAAAGTGGCGCTTTTTGCCCGTTTTTCGGCACCCTTCGACCCGAGCTGAGTACGGCCAAAAGCATGCGGGAAAGAGAGCTGGAAACGGCCCGGCGCATGCAGGACTGCCTGCGCGCAGCGCGCGCCCGCGGCATTGATATTACCGCCTACAACACGCTTGAAAATGCCCGGGACGTGCGCGCGTTCCGACGCGCTATGGGTTTTGATCAATGGAATGTATGGGGAATTTCCTACGGCTCACATCTCGGCCAGATGCTGGCGCAGGTGGATCCGGAGGGCGTTCGGGCCCTGGTGCTTGATGCGATCGTCCCCAACAACCTGCAGGAGTTGATGCGCCTCGGGAAATGGATGTCGCTGGATTTCCAGCAGCTCTTCGAACGCTGTGAGGCCACTCAGGGGCCCCACTGTGAGGGCCTGGAGGCGCGCTTTGAGGCGTTGCTGGATGCGCCTCACCTGCGCGTCGAGGCAGCTGACAAGGAGGTTTTCCCCAGCGGCGAATTCTATCTGCCTCCCTTTATCGGCCCCTATGTGGCTTTCATGATGATGTATGAGCAGGACAAGTACCCGGCGCTCCCCGCCGTGCTGGATCATCTGTTTAGCAAAATAGAGCGCGGTGATGCCGACCTTTTTACCGGCGTTGGAAACGTGCTGGCAGCCGGTGGTGATCAGGGCATGAGCACCGCCATACGCTGTAACGACGGTTATTTTCAGGCTGCGGCGGATGACTGGCCCAAAGATCAGAAAGCTTATCCCCGTTTGACCTCTGCCATTTCTTCCCTGGAGGGCAGCCGAGCCTTGGCCCAGGCCTGCATCGATAGCGGCGTGCCACCGCGCGACCGCGCCGACTACCAGTTGGTGCAGTCAGCCATTCCCACGCTGATCATTAACGGTACCTGGGATCCAATCACACCAGCGCCGCTGGCGGAGCTGATCGCACCGGGCTTCAGCAATGGCCGACTGATTCTCGTGCCCTATGCGGGCCACGGTCCGACGCGCTCCATGAGCGAGTGTGCCGGTGAGGTTATGGGCGCTTTCTATGACGATCCGCAGCAGGATCTCGAAGCCCTCGATGCCACCTGCTTTGAGGAAGGGCCGGGCGCACCGGAGTTTATCCGCTATCAGACCAGCGATCTGCCGCTCATGGCGGCCACCCTGTTGGCCCGGGATGAGAAAAAGCCGCTGGCCCTGGCCGGTTTTAGCGCGGGCATGTCTGCGCTGGTGCTGGTGATCAGTTTGCTGGTCATCCCCTTTGGTGTGGTTTCGCGCTGGGAGGCAAAGGGCACAGCGCGGGCCCTGGCCATCGGTGACAGCGGCACGCGGTGGCTGGCATTTCTCGTGGCCACAACGGCTGTTGCTGGCTTGAGTTTGTTGGCAGCCGGAGCTGCCAAGGCCTATAAGGTGGCGGAGGAATCACTGATCGCAGGCCTGGCTGCGCCGGCGCCGCTGGGGAGCTGGTTCTTGCTGCTGGCCGCGGTACTGGGCCTGCTCTTGTTGTGGCGGACCATCGCAGTGCGTCGCAGGGGTCCATTGCGCATCGCGACTTTACTGGGTTTTCTGCTTATCGCTGTCGCCGCCATCGCGCTCTTTGTTACGGCCTGGAGCTGGGATCTGGGGCCGTTTGGCTAGTTGGCTTCGGTGCCCCCGGCCGGGCGTGGCGGGGGCGGGCTTCAAGCTTATGCTCCCGGGCGCGGCGTACTCGTACCCGGCGTTTCACTGACGGCCTATTGGAAGTCCCGGGGAATTGATTCTTCCCAGAGCTTCTCGCGGAACAGGCTGCCGTTCAGATAGGCGCGGCGCTCGAAGCGCAGGTGAAAATTATCCCAATCACTTCTCAAGCGCACGGTCTGTTCAAAGCGCAGTGTCCGGCCATCATTCAGATTCTGGCTTAGCGCGTAGCTGCCGAGCACCTGGCTCTGCGCCGGGTTCCTGTCCGAGGTCTGGTGTTCGAGGGTTTCTTCAAAGCGTTCCGTGCCCCAGGGATAGCGGGTGCCGCCGGAGTTTCGGGCCACGCCCCGCGCCCGGCCGGTGAGCGGATCGCGGTCAATGGCGTTGAGCGCGGCGTAGCCCGTGACGTTGCCCGCGTCCAGCGTGGCAAAGCCGGGCAGCTCAGGATCGCCAGCCGGCGACGCAAATTCCGGCCGCCGTTCCGGTCCCGCTGGTATGACCGGCAGAGACAGCCGAGCACCCTGATCTCCACCGACCGCCAGCCTGGAGCGGAAAGGCTCGCGCGTGGGCCAGAGCATGGGCCATTGACTGTGACTGATGGCCACGCGGATACGATGGCCCGGAGGAAAGGTCCAGGAGGTGAAGTGCAGCTCCAGCGCTAGCTGCATCTGCTCACCCGGAATGATCGCTTCCGGCCTGCGCGCCGAGTTCCGGTGGGTGCCGTTCAGGGCCGCCCCGGCGACCTGAGTCACCGTGCCGTCCGGTGCAACATCTGAGATCCGTACCACCCAGTTGCCACGCGTGGCACTGGCGCTGGCTGGCAAATGTACCCGCGGGCGGCCCAGAATTTCCACCGCTGCTTCCAGCGGGTGACTGTCGTAGACCAGACTCTCATCGTCCATGGGCTGTTGATCCGGTGCTACCGAGCCCCACCACATGGTCGGACCGCCGCCTTCCAGTCCCACCGAAGCCACATAGTCCAGCTCATGCACGGCTTCGCTGCCGGCCTGGCGCGCCAGTGCGCCATCGCCGTTCAGGTGCCAGGTCTGCCAGTCCGTGCGCGACAACGGCCATCCATCTTCCCAGCGCCAGCGACCGGGTACCGTTGCAATAGACGGATCCGGTGCGTGGTGATCGCGGATATAGACGGCGAAGCGCGGCTCTTCAAGAATGCCGGTTTGCCGGCCGCGCAGGAACTGATCGAACCAGCGTACCGCCTCACGACGCCATTCTATGGCCGGCCCGGGCCAGGCGTTATGCGGGAAATAGTGGTCCCAGGGCCCAATCATCGCCTTGCTCGGCGCTGCCGCATGTTCGAGCTGGCGCAACAGGCTGTTGCGGTAGCCGTCATACCAGCCGCCAATATGAAATCCGGGCACGGTGAGTCGCTGGTACTGGCCCCGGGCAGAGGCGCGGTCCCAAAAGGGGCCATCACGCTGCTGGCGCAGGTAGGTAAAGACGCTGGGCTCCCGCTCAAAGCGCTCCGTTACCCAGCGCTCATCGAGCGTGAAGGCCGGCGCGCCAGGCATGGCATTGTAAAGATCGTGGCTCATCATCCAGGAATCGGTGTGCATGATGCCATCGATGTAATGCACGTCTTCCGCATACAGGTAGTCGGTCGCCATGAGCGCCACGTAGGCTTTCAGCGCCGGAGGCGCACGCAGCGCCAGCTGAATGGCGTTAAAGCCGCCCCAGGAAATGCCAAACATGCCAACGGCACCGCTGGACCAGGGCTGGGTGGCCAGCCAGTCGATGACGATCTCGCCGTCGTCCAGCTCGATATCCGAGTATTCGTAGGGAATGGTGATGCCTTCGCTTTCACCGGTGCCGCGAATGTCTACCCGAGCCACCGCATAGCCTGCTCTCACGAAATAAGCGTAAAGCGCGAGGTTGCGCGCGCGGGATTCCGCTTTGCGGTAGGGCAGATACTCCAGCAATACCGGCAAGCGCTGCTCAGCCGCCCGGTTTGCAGGCCGGTACAAATCCACGGCTAGATGCACGCCGTCGGGCAGGGCGATGCGGTGCTCCGTGCGCTCAATACCCGCCACGGTCTCGGCCCGTGTGTTCAGGCTCACCAATAGCAGCGCTGAAAGCGCAATGATTCGCGGCAGGGTCCCATTCATGCGCTCAGTCTAGCGTACCGCACGGGGCGCTTGCCGGACTGGCACCCGCTGCTGAGTACCAGTGAATTATCATGGCCCATGAGCCAACCGGCTCGGTCACCTTCTCGGCCTTGGGGGTCAGCAAGCATGGAAGCAATTATTACCATCGTCGGCTTTCTCGGTGCCGGCAAAACCACCGTGCTGAAGGCGCTGCTGGAGTCCTATCTCAATGCGGGTTGGGACCCCTATGTGATCCTGAATGATTATGAAAATGCGCTGCTGGATGCGCAGCAGCTGGATGCCCGGCTTGGCGCCAGCCATATCCGCCCTCTGAATGGCAGCTGCATCTGTTGCAGCGGTATTGTGGAACTGCGTGAGTTTGTGAACCGCATTCCGCCGCGGGATAGAGGTATAACCCTGATCGAAGCCAATGGCACCACCGATGCCTGTGATCTCATGGGGTTTCTGGGCGTGGGTATCGATCGCCGTTTCCTGCCGCCGGTACAGATCTCCGTGGTGGATGTGAAGAACTGGCAGCGACGGGGCGTCAACAATGAATTGGAGGCCAGTCAGGTTCAGGTGTCATCCCTGATTGCCCTGAGCCATAGGGAAGAGGCCAGCGCGGCACGGATGGCTGACGTGCGTGAGCAATTACATAAACTGAACCCCAGTGCGAGCATCGTCAGCACCAATGACTTGCACATTGAGCGCTTACCAGCGCTCCAGCCATCGTCGAATCGGGGGCGCAAGATTGAGCATGAGAAAAGCCATTGGGCCTCCTGCTCCGTGGACTTGCCAACCCTCCCGGACGAGACCTGTATCCATGCGATCTGTGCGCAGCTACCGGCTAGCATTCTGCGTATCAAGGGCTTTACGGCGATAGGCGGGCAGTCTGGACGTACCTATTTTGAGCGACTGGCGGACGGCAAGGTGCTGATCCGTCCTTTCCGGGGCAGCGCCCTGACCGCGCCCAAACTCCTGACCGTCGGTCCCGGCAGTGATCCGAAGGTGCTGGAAGCCGCTATCGCTTCCAGCTTGGAGGCGGCCGCTAGCCGCACCAATTAGCCTAGCCCCTATGCGGCGACAGCCGTTTATACTGCCGTTTGGTACCGCCGGGTGGCTTGCCGATGCATGTAAGGCAGGGCAAGACCGGACAAAGCAAAAGCAAGGGCAGGGTCGCAAGCCCTGCTGTCGGGGGCGCTAAGGCGCAGGAGCGACAATAATGATGGCAATACGGAACTTGGGTTTCATCAGGGGGGCGCTGCTGGCGCTGGCCATGGCAATCGGTTTGGGCGCTCAGAGTACGAGCGCGGAGCCGCTGGTGGAAAGCTACGATTTGGGCCGCGGGCCGGTGAGTCTCTATCGCCCGCAGACTGCCGAACCGGACCAGCCTTTGCCCCTGGTGGTCGCGCTGCACGGTTTTACCGGCTCGGGGCTGGGCAACGCCCGCTACTTCGGTCTCATTGATCAGGTAGAGCCGCGCTCCTTCTACCTGCTGACGCCGGATGGAAGTCTCAATCCTGATGGTGACCGTTTCTGGAATGCCACGCGGGCCTGCTGCGATTTCTTTAACAGCGAGATCGATGATGTGGCCTACCTGGAGCAGTTGGTCGAGGCCGTGCGCGCAGACTTTGCCGTAGACCCAAGCCGGATCCACTTTATGGGTCATTCCAACGGCGGCTTCATGTCACACCGCATGGCCTGTGAGAAGTCGGAATGGGTAGCGTCCATCGTTTCTCTGGCCGGTGCCGGCTATGG
>JABSSV010000073.1 GCA_013213875.1 Lysobacterales bacterium | reverse complement strand
GGCTGGGATAAACCACGATGTAGCGCAGCCCGGGAAAGACGGACGCGCGCTTGAGCACCAGCAAGCAGGCGCTGGCGGCAATGGTCACGCGAATCTCATCGTTTATTTCCAGGCCGCCGGCACCGCTGAACAGCTTTTCATGCAGAAACTGTTTCGTATGCTGGCGCAGCTGCTGCTGCTCTTGGGTGCTGAGCTGCTGGTAAACCGGCAAATTCTGATGCAGGAACGCCTCCCAGGCATCAGGGAAAGGTCGGCGCAAGGCCGCGCGCAGGCGCAACCGGGGCCACAGCAGGCCAACAGCGATGGCCACCAGACCGAGCGCGCCCAGCAACCAGGGGTTCACAGGGCGCTACCGGCAGCATGACCTGATGCCCAGGCCCACTGAAAATTGAACCCGCCCAGATGACCCGTCACGTCAACAACTTCACCAATAAAATACAAACCGGATACAGGACTCTCCATGGTACGCGAAGAAACATCTCTCGTATCCACGCCGCCCAGGGTCACCTCCGCCGTGCGATAGCCCTCGGTGCCACTGGGCGTTACGGACCAGGACTGCAGACGCTGCAGCGTGGCCCCCAGCTGCCGATCGGGCCAGTCCGCCAATTGCTGCTCGGCCCGTTCCGGCCAGTGCAGCGGCTCAAGCGCCTGAATTAACTTGCGGGGTAGCAGCGCGCTCAGAGCTGAACGCAGCAGGACCTTCGGCTGCTGGCGCTTCCAGTCCCGGGCCATAGCGACTCCGTCCTGACCGGGCAGAAGGTCCAGCGCCACCGCTTCGCCTGGCTGCCAGTAACTCGACAGCTGCAGCACCACCGGACCACTGAGACCGCGATGGGTGAACAACAGATCCTCGCGAAAGCTGCGCCGCTCACCATGGGCAACGGCTTCGCAGGAGACGCCGGATAAGCCGCTGAAGGTGTCCTGCAGCGCCCCACTGAAAGTAAAGGGCACCAGACCCGCCACCGTAGGCAGCAAGCGCAAACCAAACTGTTCGGCCAGCTGGTAGCCAAAGCCGGATCCACCCAGCGAAGGCACGGACAGGGCACCGGTGGCAATCACCAGCGTCTGGGCGCTGAAACGACCCTGATCCGTGTGCAGGTGGAAGTCCCCGTCATGGACCACCTCAGCCGTTTCGCAGCGGGTGCGCACCTCCACACCCACGGCCTCGCATTCCGCCATGAGCATGGCCACGATCTGCTTCGAGGACTGGCGACAGAACAGCTGGCCACTGAGCCCGTTGACCGTCTCTTTCTCAAAGTACTCAATCTCATGCGCCTCCACCATTTCGATAAAGTGCTCGGGCGTATAGCGGGCCAGCGCGCTCTTGCAAAAATGGGGGTTGGCGGAGAGGAAACGGTCCGGGGTGGTGTAGCGATTGGTGAAATTGCACTTGCCCCCGCCGGACATGAGGATTTTTTTGCCTACCTTGTTTGAGCGGTCCAGCACCAGCACGCGGCGACCACGGCGGCCCGCGGTAAGGGCACACATAAGGCCGGCCGCGCCCGCGCCGAGAATGATGGTGTCAAAGCTCTGGCTCATGGGCGCAGCTTAGCGCCGGGCGCGGCCGTTGGCTACGCCATTCCCACCCGTGCGCTATGACGGGAGGGGCGGCGGCTCCTGAGGCCGCTGGTTTTCAAGCACGGGCCGTTGACCTAAGATGGCTTCGAGCAACACATCAGCTTATGCAAAACAGGGCCGCCGCTATCGTGTTACGCACACCATCGCCGTCCTCGCTGCCATCCGCTGCGGACCGGGCCCAAGTGGCGCCAGCAAGCACACTACCGTCATGTTGAGCAAGCCACCTGGGCCAACCCATGGGACGCAGCCGCTAAGCACCGCCCTATTTTGGACGGTGATACTGGCAGGACTGCTGCTACGCGGCCTGCACTTTGATCAGCAACTGTTGCTGGACGACGAATGGCATGCGATCCATCAATTGCTGGGAGACCGCAGTCCGGGACAGCTGCTGCTCAGCTTTGGCAGCGCGGACTACAGTATTCCACTTACCCTTTTGTACGGACTGATGAGCCACAGCATCGGCTTGTCAGAACCTTTGATGAAGCTCCCGCTTCTGCTGGCCGGGGCACTCACGCTCATCCTGTTCAGCCTGTGGGCACGAAGGGCCTACGGGCCAACAACCGGTCTGCTGTTCGCATTTCTGTTGTCCTGGTCACCCATGCTGCTGATCTATGGCTGGACTGCACGACCCTACGCTCTGACCCTGCTGCTGGCCTATTGCGCCCTATGGTGCTT
>JABSSV010000072.1 GCA_013213875.1 Lysobacterales bacterium | reverse complement strand
GCCACCACTTGCCGGGGCTCAAGGCCCAGCGCTGCGGTTAGTTCTGCAACCAGCTCAGGCTCCAGAGGACCTTCACGCAAAAGTGGCGGCGCACAGAAGGCCAGACCCGCCTCGCTTCTGCGCAGAGTCACCAGCCCTACCCCACACTCTTGCACCAGGCGCGCGCCCTGCTGCGGCTGCCCTCCGGCCTCGAGCCAGGCATGCGCGCTACCGAGGGTAGGATGGCCCGCAAAAGGCAATTCCCCGCCGGGCGTAAAAATGCGCAGTCGGTAGTCGGCCTCGGGCCGGGTCGGCGGCAACAGAAAGGTCGTCTCCGATAAATTGGTCCAGCGTGCAAAAGCCGCCATGGCCTCATCATTAAGACCTTCAGCCTCCTGCACGACGGCGACCGGATTACCGGCCTGCGCCCTGGCACCAAAAACGTCAACCTGTCGAAACTTGTAATCGCGCACTGCAGTAGCCATGGTTGCATAAGATTCCCAGCGCAGACCATAGCCTATTCTCACCCTGGCCACAGCCGCCGCTCTTATTGGTCCCTCGCCATGAGAGCGACTACACTTAATCACGGCAATGGCCACCAAAAATGTGGCCACAGCACGACCCGCGCACGTTAAAGACAAGGAAACCGGCCCCATGACAGGGAACAGCATAGAACTCACAGAGGCCATCAACCTGCTGCGCTCCATGAGCGGACAGGAGTTGCGCGACTACGGGTTTCGGGTAAAGAACACCTTCGACGAGGTCGATGATCCGGTACTGATTGGGCCGGACGGCCTGCCCGTAGAAAGCTGGCGTGAGGGCTATCCCTACAGCGACAAACTCAAGCGCAAGGCCTATAACCAGGAAAAGCGCTTACTGCAGGTGGAACTGCTCAAGGCGCAGGAATGGATCTGCTCTTCCGGCCAGCGCGTGGTGGTGTTGTTCGAAGGCCGCGATGCGGCAGGAAAAGGCGGCACCATCAAGCGTTTCATGGAGCATCTCGATCCGCGCCATGTAGACAACGTCGCGCTTTCAAAACCCACGGAAACAGAGCGTGGGCAATGGTTTTTCCAGCGTTATATCCAGCACCTGCCCACGCGTGGCCGGCTGGTACTTTTCGACCGCAGCTGGTACAACCGCGCGGTCGTTGAACATGTCATGGGCTACTGTACCACCGGCGAATATGAGGACTTTATGATCGCCGTCCCCGAGTTTGAGCGCATGCTAACACGCGCCGGCATCTTACTGATAAAGCTGTGGTTTTCTGTATCTCGCAGAGAGCAGATTACGCGCTTTGCCATTCGTCGCATTGACCCGGTTCGCCAGTGGAAGCTGAGCCCCACCGACCTGGCCTCGCTGGACCGTTGGCACGAATACACGCAGGCCAAGGAAGCCATGTTTGACCGCACCAGTTCCGAACACGCTCCCTGGACCGTAGTGCGTAGCAACGACAAAAAGCGGGGGCGTCTGGAAGCCATGCGCCATGTGCTTAACCACCTGCCCTATGCGGGCAAGGATCAGGAACTGGTCACCCAGCCCGATCCGCTGATCGTCGGCTCACCCCAGCAGATTCAGGCCGAGGTTGGGGAAGATCTCGGCTGGGCTGCCCTACGCCATTCGGAACAACCGGGGCGCTACAGCCACTAGGCCGGCGGATAACCGGCGTGACCCGCAACGCTGTGAACAGATTCACACCAGCGGGCACGCGATTCCTCGAAGATACGCGCCTCGGGCGCCAGGGGCGGCTCCTGGTCCAGGGAGCCGGCCGGAATCATGATCGCTTTGAATGCGGGAATGACGCGCGGCACACGACTCCCACAGCCGCGGCAGAAACTGTTGGCGAAATGCTGCGCCTCCGGTAACTCATAGGAGCTAACCTCTTCCGCACCTGCCAACCAATTGAGATCGCCCCGGGCGAATAGATTGGAGGCATGAGCCGAGCCCGTCACTTTGCGGCAACGTTGGCAGTAGCACAAATAGAAGCGTCGTGCCTGACCGGTAACCTCATAGCGCACCTTGCCACACAGGCACCCACCCGTCAGGGTCATGGTTGATTCTGATGCGGATTCCATAAGTTCTCCTCTGTCTATCGCCCTATGATAGCGCCACGCAAGGAGCGTCGCGCGAGCAAGCGCATACGGCCCTGGTGGCGACACAACCAGCAGCGACCCAGATCAGGGTCTAGACTCAAAATAGGCCCACTGCTCTGATGGAGGTGCATCATGAAACTTTCCCAACCACTCTGGCTGCTGGGTTTTTTGCTGTTTCTGAGCAGCTGTGACGGGCCAAAGCCGGCGGCCGAAGAGCCATCCGCAAGCACGCCGGGAAACCAGCCTGTAGCGACGAAAGACTGTCATCTGGTTATGGGATGGGATCCCTGGGCGCCCTATCAGTATGAGATTGCGGGCGGCCGCGTATTTGGACTTGATGTTGATCTGATCAGCGCCGTGAGTGCCCAGACTGGCTGCACGCTGAGTTTTCAAAAAGGCACCTGGAGCACCTTGCTAGAATCCTTGAAGACCGGCGAGGTAGACCTGCTCGCAGGCGCCACGCAAACGCCCGAACGGCTGGACTTCGCTCGCTTCACCTCACCCTATCGAACGGAAGAGTTTTATCTTTATCTGCCGGTCGAACAAGGACCAGCACTGACGGACCAAAGCCTCGTTAGCATGCTTGCAGGCGGCGCTCGCATTGGCGTCGTAGACAGCTATATTTACGGACCGGCAATCACGGCACTGCAGGACGCACCGGAATTGGGGCAACAATTTCACTATGCCGCCATGGCCGAGACCAATTTTTCACGCCTGCTCGATGGTGCGGTTGATGCGCTGATTGAGGATCGCTATGTGGGCGCCGCCATCATCCGGCACAAAAACCTGGGCGAGCGAATCGCCCGCGGAGACACCCATCTGACCAGCAGCCCAGTGCGCATCATGGTCAGTCGTGAATCCGTTGACGAGAACACCTTCAAGGCGCTGGAAGCCAGCGTGCTCGAGTTGAGAGCCAACGGCGCCATCGACAAGGTGCTGAGTCTCTATGGAGAGCCCTGAGAAACCCGTTATTGGCGCTCCAGCACCGCCCGAAAGCGTGGCTGCTGATGCCGCTCCAGGTAATAGATCAGCGTTTGCGAGCTGTCATCGAAGCTGAGAAACCACTGGTTGCTTGCTGCTTCCGGCAACAGCTCGGCCGTGTGCGCGTCGGCCGGAAAAGACTGCGCCAGCGCCGTACCTGCAGTGCGCGTCGTACCGCCATAATTCGTCACCTCATGTGGCCTGCCATCGGGATACCGATGGTCGTGCTTTAGCTGCAGCCCCTGCGCTGTTGGCCGCACAATCCAGGTGCGGGAATGATCACTACCCACACTTAATGCGATGCGCACTTCCTGCGGCTCACACCGATTCACCTTGGCCAGCAGCCGTTCCTGCCAGGGCTCACCAGGCTCATCGGGGTAGACAGTCCGCCCCATGAACTGCGCCCCACAGAGGGCTTGTAGCTTCTCGAAAAAAGCCCGTTGTTCTGGCGTCAGGCCAAGCGCGGCGCTGTCCCCCTCCGTTGCCGCAGCGGAAGCCATGAGGCCAGCGCCCAGCACGCAGGCAAGGAAATAGGGAAATGGCTTCATGGGGCGTCTCCTGAGGTTTACCGTACCGAGTCTAGGACATGGCCACTAGGGAATGCCAGACCCCGCTGGCATACCTGGGCGTGGCCGGCGACAGACCGACCCGGAAAACCATTGACGCCCATCGCAGCCTACCCTGTCGCTGGGCGGCGGTTTCCGGCCGGCCGCTTTATGCAAAGCGGCGCCGAATTGGCTAAGGTGATGCCCCTACCGATCATCCTTGGAGAAACGCCGTGTTTCGAAAAACCCGACTCGCCATTGCCCTGGCCAGCAGCTTGCTATTGGGCACCGCGCACGCAGATAACCATGCGAAGGCAGCGCCAACGCCGGAGGACGCGGCCGCCTTTATCACCGAGGTTGAGGCCTGGTCAAAGGATTATGGTGAATATGCCGCGCGCATTGCCTGGGTCGAGGCCACCAATATCACCTATGACACGAATTGGCTGGCCACCAGGGCAGCGGCTGAGAGCACCCGCAAGGGTGTAGAGTTCGCGAATCGGGCGAAGGACTTCAACGACCTTGACCTGCCGGCCGACATGCGGCGCAAACTCGAGAAGATCAAGCTCGGCGTCAATCTGCCCGCACCGACACGCGACGGCGCGGCGGCGGAGCTCGCGGCCATCAACACGCGCATGAGTGCCACCTATGCCACGGGCAAAATTGAATTGGACGGAGAGCCGGTAGCGCGCAATGATCTGGAAGTGATGATGGGCACGGTCCGCAACGCGGACCAGTTGCAGGAAATATGGACCCGCTGGCGCGAAGTACCGGTCAGTCAGCGCGCAGATGGCGGCACCATGAAAAGCGACTATGCGCAGATGGTGGCCCTGTCCAATGAGGGTGCGCGGGAGCTCGGTTTTGCCGACGTGGGCGCCATGTGGCGTGCCCGCTACGATCTGCCGCCGGATGACTTCGCCGCAGAAACCGACCGCCTCTGGAATCAGGTCAAACCGCTTTACAACGAACTGCAGTGCCATGTGCGCGCCCGTTTGAATGCGCATTACGGCGATCAGATCGTGCCTCTGGATCAGCCCATAAGGGCGGATCTTTTAGGCAATATGTGGGCCCAAAGCTGGGGCAACATTTACGATCTGGTCGGCCCCGCAGATGCCGATCCCGGCTTTGACCTGAGCGCACTTTTGCTGGACAACGACTATACGGCGGAGCAGATTGTGCGCACCGGGGAAGCATTTTTCTCCTCCCTCGGCTTCGCGCCGCTGCCGGAGAGCTTCTGGGAGCGATCGCAGATCACCAAGCCGCGAGACCGGGAAGTCGCATGCCACGCCTCGGCCTGGAACCTGGACGGCCAGGATGATATTCGCATCAAGATGTGTACCCAGGTCAATGCCGATGATTTCAATACGGTGCACCATGAACTGGGCCACAACTACTATCAGCGGGCCTACAAGGCCCAATCTCCCATTTTCCAGACCGGCGCCAACGGCGGCTTTCATGAAGCGATTGGTGACATGGTGGCGCTTTCCATCACGCCGGAATATCTACAGACCATCGGATTGCTGGAGACCGTACCGGACGCCGCCAGTGACCTGGGACTGCTTATGGACCGGGCCCTGGACAAGGTGGCCTTTCAGCCCTTTGGGCTGCTTATGGACAAATGGCGCTGGCAGGTATTTTCCGGCCAGCTGAGCCCTGAGCAGTACAACGATGGCTGGTGGGCACTGCGTGAGGAATATCAGGGCATTCGCCCACCGGTAGCGCGCGCGTCCGGCTATTTTGATCCCGGCGCCAAATATCACATCCCCAACAATGTGTCCTATACCCGTTACTTCATCGCACACATCCTCCAGTTTCAGTTTCATAAAGCGGCCTGCGACATGGCCGGCTGGGAAGGTCCGCTGCATCGGTGTTCGGTTTACGGCGCCGAAGAGGTGGGTGCGCGCTTCAATGCCATGCTGGCCATGGGCGCATCATCACCCTGGCCCGATGCACTGGAGGCGTTTATTGGTACCCGGCAGATGGATGGCTCCGCCATGGTTGAGTACTTCGCCCCCCTGATGAACTGGCTGCAGGAGCAGAATGCGGACCGTGTCTGCGGCTGGTAAGGAAAGCCCGACCGGGCCATCG
Organism: Lysobacterales bacterium; assembly: GCA_013213875.1. Lineage (GTDB taxonomy): Bacteria > Pseudomonadota > Gammaproteobacteria > Xanthomonadales > SZUA-36 > Marinihelvus. Next base: position 3,262 of record JABSSV010000072.1, on the reverse strand, counting down.
GCGAATGCCGGTCCGCCCCGGCGGACTGGCAGGCAGTTCGCCCCCGGCGCCGGAGATGGTCCCTGATGCCGTTGGAGTGGATCACCATTGCGCTCACGGACGTGCTCTGGATTCTGGCCGCCTTCTGTCTCGGCATGCTGGCCCGGGCGGTGCAGCTACCACCACTGATCGGCTTTCTGGCTGCAGGGTTTCTGCTCAAACTGCATGGTGGTGTGAGCGGTGAGATGCTGGAGCAGCTCTCCTCCCTCGGCATCACCCTGCTGCTGTTTACCATCGGCCTGAAACTGAATCCGCGCAGCTTGCTGCGACCACAGGTGCTGGCTGTCGGTACCTTGCATATGGCCGGCACCGTAGGCGTGCTCAGCGCCGTTCTGCTGATATTGGCCGGGCTGGGATTACCGTTCATACGCGATCTGGAGCCTCGCCAGATTCTGCTGATCGGCTTTGCGCTAAGCTTCTCCAGCACGGTACTCGTCGCCAAGGCTCTGGAATCGCGGGGTGAAATGCGCGCGGTACACGGGCGCATCGCCATCGGCATTCTCGTGTTGCAGGACCTCGTGGCTGTCGCTTTTCTAACCGCATCCACCGGCCAGTTCCCGTCGCCTCTGGCACTGGTGCTGTTGCTCTTTATTCCTCTCCGACCGCTGCTTCTGCAACTGCTCTGCCGCACCGGACATGGTGAATTGCTGGTGCTTTACGGACTGCTCCTGGCGCTGGGAGGCGCAGAACTGTTTGAGCTGGTGGGCCTGAAAGGCGATCTCGGCGCCCTGCTGGCAGGCATTCTAATCGCCGGCCATGAGCGCACGGAGGAGTTGGCCAAAACCCTGCTCGGATTTAAAGATCTATTTCTGCTTGGTTTTTTCCTGTCCATTGGTCAGGCCGGCATTCCGACACCGACTATGGTGTTGCTGGCCCTGCTGCTCACGCCGCTGGTGCTATTGAAGTCAGCCGGGTTTATTGGTCTTTTTCTGGCGACCGGCCTGCGCGCCCGTACGGCCCTGGTCACCAGCCTTAATCTCACCAACTTCAGTGAATTTGGGCTCATTGTGGCCGCTCTGGCCACAGCCAAAGGATGGTTGAGTGCCGAGTGGCTGGTCGTGTTGGCGCTGACCATGAGCTTTTCCTTCGTCTTGCATGCGCCGCTCAATGCTGCAGTCAATCGCATTTACCACGCCCAACGTCAACGCTGGTACCGCTGGCAACGCAAGGAACGCATACGCGAAGAACAGATCATTGACATACGGGGCACGGAAGCCGCGGTCATTGGTATGGGTGCGGTCGGTACCGGTACCTTCGATGCCATTCTCGACGCCCACCAACAGTCCGTTATCGGCGTTGACATCAACAGTGAAGTGGTGGAACGACAGCTTGAACAGGGACGTACCGTGGTTGAAGGTGACCCCGGAGATCGGGATTTCTGGATTCGTCTCAACTCCGGTGGCACGCTGCAACGGGTATTAATCACGCTGCCTCATCTGGCCGTGACCCTGTCTGTCATCAGGCAGCTACGCGCGGCCGGTTTTAAAGGCCAAATTGCCGCGACGGCACGCTATCCGGACCAGCGCGACGCCATGCTCAAAGCCGGCGCGGACCTGGTGTTTGATACCTTTACGGAGGCGGGCGTGGGCTTTGCAAGCCATGTGTTGGGGAGCTTGCCCGAGGATGACACAAGACTCGGCTAGGCCCTCCTCAGGACGGCGCTTGCGTTGCGCCGTCGGCCAGCACCGGCTGTACCAGCACCCAGGGGCGCACCACCACGGCCCACATCAGGGCGCGCGCTTCCAGCCACTCGCTGGCCTGTTCATCGCTGATACCACAGACGCGCCCCTGCTCCATCCAGAGCGTGACCGCCTCACTGTTATCCAAGGACACCTGCAACGCCGTTTCTACCAAATCCTGCGGCGGTTTCACCAGCAGCACCACCCCCTGCGCAAAGAAACGCTGCAGCTCCAGCCAAGGGATTTTGGCGGTCTCACCCAGGATGCGCAGCCGCGCCGCCTCTTCCGGGTCCATATCCGCTGGCAGATCAACTGTATCCATTGCGCTCGCCCTAGTCCGTAAGCTGCCAGCAGGCGGCTAGCTGGCAGCAGCAGCGGGCACCACACCCGCAACTTGTCGGCGTGTCAGGCACCAGGTGCCAAGGCCAAGCACCGCCAGCGGCAGGAAAGGTTCGAAGGGCCAGAAGGGCAACCACATGGACAAGGACTCGGACCAGGCCGGCGTGAGCAGGAAGTTCGTGACCGGTTCCTGCCAGTAGGCTCCGGTGACTGCAGCCAGCAGACCCAGGGCAATGAGGCTGCCGCCCAGCGTTTGCATAGGCACAGAGGGCCTGCTTGCCGCGCCGGCACGCTCGGCACGGCGGCGGCGACGCTTGCCCCAGGCGGCGATCCGCAGGGCAAAAGCGGCGAAGCCAGCCGCGTAGAAAGGATAGTCAATGGGATCCGGCTGGCGATAGTAAAACAGCGACCACCAGTAGACGGAGAAGGGATAGGCCCATAAGAAGTACAGGCCGCAGAGGTGCAACAAACGCCACTGGCGCGCGTTCAACCAGCGCCGGCCAAAATCAAAGGAGGTGATCACCATGGCGATTAAAAAGAGGTACCCCGTGCTGCCCTCCAGTTCATCCCGCAAATAGAACACTTCTTCGTAGTAATAGTCGCGATGAAAGTTGGACATCAGCGCAATAAACAGGCCCTGCCAGGCCATGGCCACTGCAAAGACCAGGCCAATGTATTTACGGTTTTTCAGCAGCCAGCGGGGAATGGGTCCCGGGAACAGGGTCTGCAGGGCCGAAGTTGCGACCACGATGAAGATAAAAGGCACCGCCCAGCGCACGGAATAGCCGATCATGGCCGAGACGCCCTCCGCGGTACCCAGGTCCGTACCGGCCATGGCCACGCCCATAAAGGCGCAAAGGATACCGCTCAGCAGCCAGAACAGGGGCCAAGCGTTGAACGCTTTGTAGTTTAAATAGCTGTTCATTCTGATCACTCCTCCAGGTCGCCAGCCTCCATGAAATCAAGACTGGCCGCGCATGCGCCGATAGGACAGGACGCTTTGCATGGATGCACGGTCAACAGTATAAACTGCTCTTCGCGTACTTGAGCCGGACCGTTCCATGTTGAAAATCCTGAAAATTGCCCTCTCGCTGCTACCCTGGCTGCTCAGCATGTACGGCTTTTATTGGCTGGACAGCAACCTCTGGGATGCCAGCACCCCGCATCGCGGCAAACTGTCAGTGATGCTTATGGGCAGCGGCATG
>JABSSV010000071.1 GCA_013213875.1 Lysobacterales bacterium | reverse complement strand
TCTCCCGCTGACGAGCAGTCTGCTGTAGCTGCTGCAGCAGCGCCGCGGCTTCGTCTCCGTGCGCTTCACGGTAGATATCCACGTTCTCCACCTGCTGATCCTTCTCATCATCAGTGGAGCGCATGAGTTCGATCTCACCGCCCTCGGTCTGCGGATCCTTGCCACCCAGGAACGTATTCACCCCGATAATCGGCAAGGAGCCATCATGCTTCTTGTGCTCGTAGTACATGCTCTCTTCCTGGATCTTGCCACGCTGGTACATAGTGTCCATGGCGCCGAGCACGCCGCCACGCTCTGAGATGCGCTCGAACTCCTGGTAGACCTGCTCTTCAACGAGATCCGTGAGCTCATCGACAATAAAGCTGCCCTGCCAGGGGTTCTCGCAGAAGTTCAGGCCCATCTCCTTGGAGATAATCATCTGGATGGCCACGGCCCGGCGCACGCTCTCTTCCGTCGGCGTGGTGATGGCCTCGTCGAAGGCATTCGTGTGCAGGCTGTTGCAGTTATCGAACAGGGCGTAGAGCGCCTGCAGCGTGGTGCGGATGTCGTTGAACTGAATCTCCTGCGCGTGCAGGCTCCGGCCACTGGTCTGGATGTGGTACTTGAGCATCTGGGACCGTTGGTTGGCGCCGTAGCGCTCGCGCATGGCCCGCGCCCAGATGCGCCGCGCCACGCGACCGATCACCGTGTACTCCGGATCCATACCGTTGGAGAAGAAAAAACTCAGGTTGGGCGCAAAATCATCAATGCTCATGCCCCGGGCCAGGTAGTACTCCACGATGGTAAAGCCATTGCTGAGCGTGAAAGCCAGCTGGCTGATCGGGTTCGCGCCGGCTTCGGCGATGTGATAACCGGAGATGGAAACGCTGTAGAAATTGCGCACCTTGTGGTCCACAAAATACTGCTGGATGTCCCCCATCATGCGCAGGGCGAATTCCGTACTAAAAATACAGGTGTTCTGTGCCTGATCCTCTTTCAGGATGTCCGCCTGCACCGTGCCGCGCACCTTGCTGAGCGTGTCCTTCTTGATCCGGGCGTAGGTCTCGGCGGTGAAATCGCCGATGCCGATCAACTGATCGCCGGTGATGCCCAGCAACCCAAGACCCAGGCCGTCGTTACCCTCGGGCATGTCACCGTGATAGCGGGGACGTTCCTTGCCTTCAAACCGTCGGACGATCTCAGCTTCCGCCTCTTCCCACAGTCCCTTTTCCTTCAGGTAAACCTCAACCTGCTGATCGATGGCCGCGTTCATAAAAAACGCCAGGATCATGGGCGCCGGACCATTGATGGTCATGGAGACCGAGGTGCTGGGCGCGCACAGGTCGAAGCCCGAGTAGAGCTTCTTCATATCGTCCAGCGTGGCAATGCGCACGCCCGAGTTGCCTACCTTGCCGTAGATATCCGGCCGCGTGGCCGGGTCTTCACCATAGAGGGTCACCGAATCGAAGGCCGTGGACAGGCGCGCTGCCGGCTGGCCCTTGCTTACGTAGTGGAAGCGCCGGTTGGTCCGCTCCGGCGTACCTTCGCCGGCAAACATACGGGTCGGATCTTCGCCCGTGCGGCGGTAGGGAAACACCCCGGCCGTGTAGGGGTAACTGCCCGGCAGGTTTTCACGCATGAGAAAGCTAAGCAATTCACCCCAGTCCGCATCGCGGGGCATACCGATCTTGGGTATCTGGTTGTGGCTGAGGCTCACGCGGAAGTTATCACCGGTAATCTTGCGCCCGCGCACCTCGTACTCGAACTGCTCGGAACGGATACCCTGTTTGCGCTCGGGCCAGCCTTTCAGCAACTGCACCGCCTCCTCGCTCAGCTCACCCATGGCCGTGTCATAGCGCTGGCGCAGGGTCAGCAGGGCGCGGTCACCCTCGCCGCTGAGCGCATCCGGCGCATAGCGTCCAAAGGCCTCGGGACGGGCCGCATCGTCCAGCGCGCCCAGCGAGCTCCAATAATGCTGGGCCAGGTGCGCCGCTTCCGCCTGGCGCTGAATGGACGCACTGATGTTGCGGCCCTGTTCGGCGATCTCCGCCAGATATCGGTTGCGGGCCGGGGGTAGCAGCACCGTCGCCCGGGGCTCTTTCAGCGAGGTATCGATGGCCGGTGTCCACTCGGCGGCCGGCAGATCCAGTTTTTCGCGCAACAGGCGCATGAGATTGCGAAACATCCAGCTCACGCCGGGATCATTGAACTGGCTGGCAATGGTGGGATAGACCGGCATGTCTTCAGGCGGCTGGTCAAACTTGAGATGGTTCCGCTGCCACTGCTTGCGAACATCACGCAGCGCATCCTGGGCACCGCGCTTGTCGAATTTGTTCAGCACCACCAGCTCGGCGAAGTCGAGCATATCGATCTTCTCCAGCTGGCTTTGCGCACCGAACTCGGAGGTCATGACATAGACCGGGAAATCCACCAGATCCACGATCTCCGAGTCGCTCTGGCCGATACCGGCTGTTTCCACGATCACCAGATCAAAACCACCCTGGCGCAGAAAGGCAATGGCATCCTGCAGCATGGCACTGGTCGCCACGTGCTGACGCCGCGTGGCCATGGAACGCATATAAATACGCTCCGAGCGCAGCGTGTTCATGCGAATGCGGTCGCCCAGCAGAGCGCCGCCCGTGCGCCGGCGCGTGGGATCCACGGCCAGCACGGCAATGTTCTTGTCCGGGAAGCAGGCCAGGAAGCGATTAAGTATTTCGTCAGTGACCGAACTTTTACCCGCACCGCCCGTGCCCGTGATACCCAGTACCGGCGCCTGCTGGGCAGCGCCGGCCCACTCATGGCGCTTCATCTGCAGCTCGGCCTCGCCAAACTGACCGGCTTCCAGCAGGGTTAGCATGGCGGCCACATCGGATGAGTTATCCGGGCGTAGTTGGCCCGGATCCCGTGGTGAGCGACGGTTCTGCCCAGCCCGGGCCACTACGTCCTCGATCATTTCCACCAGACCCAGATTCATACCGTCATCCGGGTGGTAGATGCGCTCTACCCCATAGGCCTCCAGCGCCGCAATTTCCTCCAGCGTGATGGTGCCGCCACCACCACCGAATACCTTGATATGTTCCGCATCATTGGCGCGCAACTCATCGACCATGAAACGGAAGTATTCATTGTGACCACCCTGATAGGAGCTGAGGGCAATCGCATCCGCATCTTCCTGAATGGCGGCGCGCACCACATCCATGACGGAGCGGTTATGGCCGAGGTGAATCACCTCGCAACCCTGGGCCTGGATCAGGCGGCGCATGATATTGATGGCCGCATCGTGGCCATCAAAAAGACTGGCCGCGGTAACAAAACGCAGCGGCGTAGCTAGCGCCGGGCGCTCGGTCACGCCCAAATCGGATGCAGGTCTGCCCATGGATAAACACCATCGCTGTTAAGGAGAGTTATCCCCCTTATTTTAGCGGCTGCGGCAGTGAACGGCGAATCAAGCGCTGAGCGATGCCGACCTCAGGCCCGGCATCACACATGACCGCAAGTGCCGGTGCAGCATGGCGCACTGCAGACTCAGAACTGCTCGCGCAGCAGTGCCGCCGCCTGCTCCGGCGTAATGTCCCGCTGCGACTCGGCAAACATCTCAAAGCCCACCATAAACTTGCGCACGCTGGCCGAACGCAGCAGCGGCGGATAGAACTGCAGATGCAATTGCCAGGCCGGGTGCTGATGGCCATCGCTGGGGGCCTGATGCACGCCAGCCGAATACGGGAATGGACAATCAAAGAGCCGGTCATAAGCCTGCACCAAGCGTTGCCAGGCATCAGCCAGGGCCGCACAGTCCGCGTCATCCAACTGAGTCAGACTAGCTACCGGGAAGCGCGGCAGCAGCAGGGTTTCAAATGGCCAGGCAGCCCAGAAAGGCACCAACACGGTAAATCTCGCATTCTCATACACCACGCGCGTGGCCAGGCTGCGCTCCCGTTCCAGCACGCTTGGCAGCAGCGACTGCTGCTGTGCTGCGTACCATTGCTGTTGCCGCTCATGCGCGCGCTGTACCCGCGTGGGCACATGGCCGGTGGCCCAAATCTGCCCATGCGGATGCGGATTGGAGCAGCCCATGGCGGCCCCGCGATTTTCAAAAATCTGCACGTAGTTCAGCTGCGGTTGACTGCCCAGCTCCCGCGTCTGCTCGCGCCAGCAACGCACCACCGCGGTGACGCTCCGTGGGCTTAGCTCGCCAATACCCAGGTCATGTCGGGGCGAAAAACACAGCACGCGGCATACGCCCTGCACGGGCTCGGCACGCAGCAGCGGATCCGCCGCCAGAGTGGCGCTATCGGGCTGCGGCAGCAGGGCCGGAAAGTCGTTGTCGAACACATAGACCCCGTCGTAGTCAGGGTTGCGCTGGCCATTGGCCCGCACCGTGCCCGGACACAGGTAACAGGCCGGGTCATGGTCCGGCAGATCGGTCGCTGACGCCGGTTCCCTGGCGCCCTGCCAGGGACGCTGATTGCGCTGCGGCGAGACCAGCACCCATTCCCCGCTGAGCGGATTAAAGCGCCGATGCGGCGTCAGGTTGGCAGGCGGCTGGGCGGTCATTGGGCTGGCCTAACGTACGTCTATCGTGAGTCTGGCACCTTAGCCCTCTGGACGCGCCGGCTCAAGCCCGGTGCGCTCGCAAAAACCCGCCAGCCCCGAGCGGCTATTAGCGGGTGCCAGCAGGCGCGGAATCGCTTATTCTTGAGCCAAGGCTTACCTATAACGACAGAACAGAAATATGCCCACGTACCGCTCACGAACCACCACCCACGGCCGCAATATGGCCGGCGCCCGTGCCCTCTGGCGTGCCACCGGCATGCAGGATGAGGATTTTGACAAACCCATTATCGCGGTGGTGAATTCCTTTACCCAGTTTGTGCCCGGCCATGTGCATCTGAAAGATCTGGGCCAGCTGGTTGCGCGGGAAATTGAGGCAGCCGGCGGCGTGGCCAAGGAATTCAACACCATTGCCGTCGACGATGGCATCGCCATGGGCCATGACGGCATGCTCTATTCCCTGCCCTCCCGCGATCTGATTGCCGATTCTGTGGAGTACATGGTGAACGCACACTGCGCGGATGCCATGGTGTGCATTTCCAACTGCGACAAGATCACGCCCGGCATGCTGAACGCAGCCATGCGTTTGAATATTCCCGCGGTTTTTGTCTCCGGCGGCCCCATGGAGGCCGGCAAAACCCGCTTGTCGGAGCACAAACTGGATCTGGTCGATGCCATGGTGGTGGCGGCCGATGCCAGCGCCAGCGATGAGCAGGTGGCGGAATTTGAACGCTCGGCCTGCCCGACCTGCGGCTCCTGCTCCGGCATGTTCACGGCCAACTCTATGAACTGCCTGACCGAAGCACTGGGCCTGAGCCTGCCGGGCAATGGCTCCACGCTGGCCACCCATGCGGACCGGCGCGGGCTGTTTGAGCGCGCCGGCCGGCTGATCGTCGATGTCTGTCGGCGCTACTACGAACAGGACGAGAGCAGCCTGTTGCCACGCAACATTGGCAGCTTTGAAGCGTTCGAAAACGCCATGGCGCTGGATATTGCCATGGGCGGCTCAACCAACACCATCCTGCACCTGCTGGCGGCAGCGCAGGAAGCCGGGCTGGATTTCACGCTGGCAGATATCGACCGTCTCTCACGTCGTGTTCCGCAACTGTGCAAGGTGGCCCCCAATACGCCCAAATACCACATGGAAGATGTGCATCGGGCCGGCGGTGTGATGGGCATTCTGGGCGAACTGGAGCGGGCCGGCTTGCTCCACACGCAATGCCCAACGGTACACAGCGCCAGCCTCGCTGATGCGCTGGCGGACTGGGACCTGATGCGCACGGATCAAGACGCCGCCCGTAAACTCTACTCGGCCGGTCCCGCCGGCATTCCGACGCAGACCGCCTTTTCCCAGGACACGCGCTGGCCGTCCCTGGATCAGGACCGGGAACAGGGCTGCATCCGTTCCTTGGCCCATGCCTACTCGGCAGACGGCGGTCTCGCCGTGCTGTTTGGCAATCTGGCTGCGGATGGCTGTGTGGTCAAGACCAGCGGGGTAGACGAGGACAATCTGGTTTTTCACGGCCCGGCGCACATCTGTGAAAGTCAGGACGCGGCCGTCAGCGACATTCTGAACAAGCGCGTGAAAGCCGGTGCCGTGGTGATTGTGCGCTATGAGGGGCCCCGCGGTGGACCAGGCATGCAGGAGATGCTCTACCCCACCTCCTATCTAAAATCCATGGGCCTGGGCAAGGCCTGCGCCCTGATTACGGACGGTCGTTTTTCCGGCGGCACCTCGGGCCTGTCTATCGGCCATGTATCGCCGGAAGCGGCCGCCGGCGGCACCATCGGCCTGGTGGAAAACGGCGACATGATCGAAATTGACATTCCGGCCCGGCGCATCGATGTGCGACTCAGCGAGAACGAACTGGAGCGGCGACGGGCGGCCATGGAGTTGCGTGGGGACGCGGCCTGGCAGCCCAAGGAAGCACGCAGCCGCCGGGTGAGTGCAGCCCTGAAGGTCTACGCCAAGCTGGCCACCAGCGCCGACAAGGGTGCGGTGCGCGATCTTAGCCAGCTGCGCTAGAGCACGGCAGCAACGGGAGCCATGTCATGACCCATTTCCTGACGGAATTGCTGCAACCGCAGCGACTCACCGCCGTGGTCGA
>JABSSV010000070.1 GCA_013213875.1 Lysobacterales bacterium | reverse complement strand
TGAAGGGTATGGCGCCAAAGGTTGCCAGGGCCAGATTTGGAAAAACCAGCGTAAAAAGCGCTAATTTCAATGCTAAATCACTGTATATAAATTCGACACCCTTCCCAGGCACAGAAAAAAAATTCAGGAATGGCAGAACAAAAAAACCAAGAAAAATGATGAAAAAATAAAGTGGCCAAATCCTTAAGACGCGCCGCAGATAGAAGCTTGTCAGATCGATTTTGGCAAACCTCTTTTCCTCCGCAAGAAGCAGATAGGTAATAAGGAAGCCGCTGAGCACAAAGAACAGCACCACGCCCAACTTCCCAAAAAGCGAGACGAACGCGGCTTTACCCCACAAACCATCCAGCCCCATATTGGCCTTGAGGCGTTCCAGATGATAGACAATGACCATCAACGCCGCGATGAAGCGCAGCCCGTTGAGATTGGGAAAATACAGCGGTTTTTCCGTCATTGGCCCGTTGCTGTTCCGTATCGGACTGGCCTGCATTCACCGCAGGCCAGTCTCGATGCGTTGACGTTGCTCAGCGCACAATGTCCATTTCGTCAATCAGGGCCTGAGCACCGTCCACCTGCTCCATGATCCAAAGCATGTAGCGCGTGTCCACGTGAATGGTACGGGTTGTGCGCGGATCAAAGTCCCAGTCGGAGTTCACACTCTCAAAGGTACCGTCGAATAACAAACCAACCAGCTCAGCGCGGGCATTGAGCGTGGCAGACCCACTATTGCCGCCCGTTGAATCGAGATCCGAGAGGAAGTTCACCGGCACGGAGCCCAGCGATTCCAGCGCGTAGCTGCTGTAATCACTGGCCGCAACTTTCTCCAGCAGCACCGCGGGTGAGTTAAACGGCACCTCGCCCGTGTCCTTGTCACTGATGCCCTCCAGCGTAGTAAACGGCAGGTAGGCCATACCGTCGCGCGGACTGCCACCCAATACGTTCCCGAAGGTCACCCGTAACGTGCTGTTGGCATCCGGGTAGGGAAGCTTACCGACCTCTCGCTGCCACGCCGTCATGGCTTCCATGTAGGCAGGACGCAAGGCCAGCGAGCGACCGGAACGAATCTCAGACTGCTGCTCCAGCCCCATGCCGTAGTCATACATGGCCACTGCCAGCTGCATGAATGGGTCCTCACTGGCCTCCAGCGCTTCCGGCGTGGCCTCCATTAAGGCCAGACGCGTGGCCGCATCGCCCAGCGTGCTGTTGGCGTAGAAAGGTTCCAGCAGCGCCGGCAAATCCGCGGCCGTGGTGTCCGCTGTCAGCCCCAACGCCGCATCGAACTCCGCCACCCGCTCGTCCATGGGCTGGGCCAGATAGCCGTTCAGGAACAGCAGCCACTCGGCCTGATCAACGGCCGGGTCATAGCGCCGATCCAGGGCCTGCAGGCTTTGGCGAATAAAGGTCAAATCGCGCTCCTGGTAGCCCGGCTCACGCTCGCTATCAGGCAGTTCCTGCTCCCGCGCCAGGCGATAAAGACGTCGTGCGGCGGAAAAGAGCTGCGGACGCGAGACATTGCCGTACCAGAAGTTGGTGCGCGCCGCCTGCGCACTTTCCTCCGACAGTTCGGTCAGCTCGGCAATCGCCCCGGCGTAAGCCGCGCGCGACGCATCGGCGGCAATCCAGTCGTTCAATGCCGCTTCCCGTGCCTGACGGCGCTCCACCAGGCCAACCCGGCGCGCCCCTTCGATCTGACCGCGCAGGTTCTTCTCATAGTTGTTCAAACCGGCCAGACGCGACTCGTATTTAACGCGCGCATCAGAGCCCTCTGGCGCCGCTGCTTCGATGGTATCGATCCAGTCGTTCAGCAGCACCTCGAAGGTCGGATAGCTCCAGTTGAAGGTGTTTTCCACTTCGGCCAGCAGCGTATAGCGACTGGTGGAGCCCGGATAACCGGCCGCCATGACAAAGTCCCCATCATCCAGGCCCGCTGCACTGACCATCAGGTAGTGATCCGGCTCCAGCGGCACGTTTTCCTCGTCATAGTCAGCGGCCGATCCATCAGGCGCCACGTAGGCGCGATAGAAGGCAAAGTCACCCGTGTGACGCGGCCACTGCCAGTTATCGATGTCGCCACCGTAGCGACCAATTGCATCCGCAGGCGCATAGACCAGGCGCACATCGCGCACTTCCAGGCGTTTGATCAACTTGTACTGGGCACCGCCGTAGAAGCTGGCCACCTGGCAGCGATAGCCCGGGGCCTGCTCACATTCTGCCGTCAGGTCCTTACGACGCTGCTGGATCAGCTCATAGCTTGCCTGGTGCTCCAGATCGTCACTGTCCGCGCGCATGCGCTCGGTCACGTCGCTCACCTCGGTCGTCACGTAAACCCGCGAACCGGGCGCGGCCGGTAACTCATCGGCCAGCTCAGCGGCGAGAAACCCATTGTCCAGGTAGTTGTTTTCCGC
>JABSSV010000007.1 GCA_013213875.1 Lysobacterales bacterium | reverse complement strand
CTTGGCACAGGAGCTCTTTTTGTGCTCCCCGGGACACGCACAACATGGCCCCTATGGAAGAGCGATCACGGTGCTGTGGTGGCTGCGCCTCAGTGACTCACCCCGGTTGCGCACTCCTGCCGGTACCCAGCGCAGCAATTTTTGTGACAAATCGGCAGGGAACTGTATGCCGTCCATGCGCTAACATGGGTTATCTATCGTTCAGGAGTAAATCTATGTCCTTACGTGCTTTACTGGCTTTGGCGCTGGTCGGCTTACTGGCCGCCTGTGCTCAGCAAAACACCTCAAACCTTAATCAGGATACGGAGGCGCCACTGGCGGGTAGTTTTATCTGGCATGACCTGATCACCGATGACGTGGCGGCAGCGAAAGCCTTCTATGGGCCTTTGTTTGGCTGGCGCTTTGAGCGGCGCGAGTTGGCTGGCGGTAAACCCTATACCTTGATTATCAGTGGTGACCGCTACGTAGGTGGCATGGTCGAACTGGCTGATCCGGACACGGGCGAGGATTACTCCCGCTGGATAGGTTACTACGCGGTGGATGACCTGGACGCGGCAACAGCCGCCACTGTTGCCGCAGGCGGCATGGTCGCGGTGGCGCCGCGGGAGCTGGGAGATTTTGCCCGAGCGGCCGCCGTGCATGATCCGGAGGGTGCTGTGGTAGGCCTGATCGAATCACAGCTGGCCTATCGGCCGCGCAGTTGGGAGGACAGCAAGGGGCAGATTGTCTGGAATGAACTGGTGGCGGCTGATGCGGCTAGCGCCGGCAACTTTTATCTCTCGCTCACCGGCGGTACCGTGGCCGAGGAGCAGCGTGCCCGCGGTGTTTATCGCACGCTCCAGCACCAGGGGCAGGCGCAGGCCGGCATCATGCAGCGTCCCGCCGATGAGTTGACACCGCTATGGCTGAGTTATTTTGCGGTCCGCGATGCGGGCCTTGCTGCGCAGGCGGCTGCGGACAGCGGTGCGACCGTATTGCTGGCGCCCACGGCAGACGTGCGCGAGGGAACCATTGCCGTGATTACAGATCCCAGCGGCGCCATTTTGGCGCTCCAGTCCATGAATCAGGGAGCATCATCATGAACAAACGTTGGCAAAAAATTGCGACCGCAACGCTGCTGCTTCTGAGCCTGGCGCTAGCCGGCTGCAGTGGCAATGTGGGGGTGGGTATGAATGTCGGTATTCCGATCGGTAATCATGGCTATATCAGTGTAGGTGGGCATAACTGGTACTAGCGGAACCATGACGGCTGGACGCACAGGGATGCCCGTTGCTCACTGCGCAGCGTTGACGGGGACGGGTTTAGGCTGATCCCATGATCTATCTGTTGTTGATTGGCCTTGTCATAGCGCTGGTGTATGCGCCCGCCTGGTGGGTACGGCGCATCATGCGCCGCTACAGCCACCCGGCGGAACGTTATCCATCTACCGGGGCAGAGCTTGCTCGCCATCTTCTGGATGAACGTGGTTTGCAGGCGGTGCCGGTGGAGGAGACGGATCGGGGTGATCATTATGACCCGACGACACGCACGGTGCGGCTGGCGCCAGAGCGTTTTCATGGCAAGTCGTTAACGGCGATTACCGTAGCTGCCCATGAGGTGGGTCATGCGCTGCAGCATGCCGGAGGCTACACGCCACTACTCTGGCGTACGCGCCTGGTGCAGTGCTTACAGCCCCTGGAGCGCCTCGGTGCACTGGTTTTACTTGGCGCGCCTCTGTTGGCTGTGGTGCTGCGCTTGCCGGGCATCACGCTGCTGCTGATTCTGGGTGGTTTGATGACGCTAGGGGCATCTACCCTGGTCCACATGGTGACGCTGCCAACCGAGTTGGACGCCTCTTTTGCCCGCGCCATGCCGCTGCTCAAGCGTCCTGGTATCTTACTCGCGAGCGATCATTGCCATGCCCGCAGGATTCTTTGGGCCGCAGCGCTCACCTACGTGTCCGTATCGCTTATGAGCCTGCTGAACGTGGCGCGTTGGTGGGCTCTGGTGCGACGCTAGCTTGAGTTTTCCAGGTGCTCTCGAACGACACTGGCCAGTAAAGCGGTCCTGACCAGGGCCAGAAGCAATAATAGTGCGCCGTGAATCTGAATAAAAATCTCTGGGGCCCCTTGCCAGCGGGGCTCAAAGACCGTGCCAGCAAGGCACAGCGCAAGCCATCCGAGTAGACCAAAAAAGCTTAATTAGAGCTGTCACGAAAAGTGTGAATTGCTAAAATAGGCAGCCTTTTATAGATGCGCTTGCGTATTACGAACGACTTTTAACTGAACCGTTCCTGGTGGCAACTCCGGTTGTTAAAGAAAAAGACAGCGCGCCGGTGCGCCATAAATAAAATGTTCCCCCGCTAATGAGAGTAATGTCCCCTAATACCCCATTAAGATGGCTTGCCACACGGCGGGCGCTATGGGGCTTTTGTCTGTTGGTTTGTGCGATCTTCCGGGTGCCAGCGATCGCTCAGGTTCCGGCCCTGAGCTATGAGGGATTGGCGGCAGAGCCGCTCATCGGTGAGGTGTTTTGTCCGCTGGTTAAATTCAGCAATGTGGATAGCACGCCGGGTTATGGGCCTTACTACCTGGTCACTACGCCGCCCGAGGTGGAGGTGGTATCGGGTATCGACTTTCTTGATGTTCCCATACCCGTTGAGGACCTGGGCAAGATCAACAACACGGGCGTGGTGATAGATCCCATATCACAACGCCCCGTGCCAGGGGTTGAAGGTGGCGGTGCCTTTCTGGTGCGCTTGCCTATCGGTTCCGTGCTAGAGGGCCAGCCGGCGTTGGTTGCAGAGGCCTGTTTACGCGTGAAAGAGGGCGCGGAATTGGGGGTGCCACTGTTGGTCGAGTTTTTGCCAGGCTTTGAATTTGGGGACTCTCCGACCGGGGATAATGGGCCGGTCACCGGGCTTGATATCGATTCGGAAAGCATCACGCCCCAGGTGGCGCGTCTGGATAAAGAAGCGCTGGTGAACGAAGGAGAACGACCGCCGGGGCCTTCTCATAGCTTCGATTATCGCTTTGCTGTCGACCTGTCCGATGGAATCCAGATCTTTAACTTTCAGCTGCGAGATACACTGCCGCCGGAACTGCAGTGGACAGGGGACCCCATAACGATTGATGCGGCCCAGGGTATTCTGTGTTTGCGCGCGCAGCAGCCCAATGCGCCCCCGGTATCTGGCGGCAATCTTAATATCACCTGCGTTTCCATTACCGGCACGGCCTCGGAAGAGGATCTGGTGGTAACTTTGCCTGTCTATATTACCGATATTCTGGACGAGACGGCTACGCCCACAAGCGCTGATCCTGGCCTCGATCGCATTATCAATAACGAGGCTGAGATTGCATTTGAATACGGCGGTGTGAGCTATGACCAGGTGGACGCGGAGGTCGTTCGGGCCGTGCATGTGGCGGTTCATAAGACGGTGACGCCATGGACCGTTGCGCCTGGTGAGGAACTGGAGTTTTCTATTCGATTTCGCGTCACCGATTATGACAGCGATGACAGCCTCACGCAGCTGACCTTCAGTGATGATCTGGATGATGGGCTTCGTTTTGTGCCGGGCAGCGCGGAACTGATACTGGATGGTGCGCGCGTGCCATTTCCACCCGATGCGGTGCTGAGTACCGCAGCGGGGACCCGTTTGGAGTGGGATATTGCCTCGCTGGCTGGCGTGACGGTTGCAACGGGAGCCCGGGGGCGGGTCGTGTACCGAGCCGAGGTGCTGCAGGTCTTCAGTGATGGCAGCCCGGTCGCGGCAGAGGATGTACTTGGTAACTCGGTGAATAGCGAGTTTACGCATTCAGATGGCGCTAGCGACAACAATGGCTCAAGTGCCGATGCAAGCATTGAAGCGACCGATTCTGATAAGACGCTGCTACTCCCGGTACCGGCACCCAATTCCTTCAAGCCGGGCGATGAGCTTACCTTCCGTCTACAGATGGATGTTCCTTCTGGCGACACCTTTGATGTGGTGCTGACTGACTATCTGCCTTTGCCCGCTGCTTTCGTCACCGATTCGTCAACGCGCTGGTCGCTGGCACCGCCACCGTTTCTACAAAAACAACCGTCGGTTTCCACGGATGCCAGTAACAATTCAATCCGATTTGATTTTGGCACCATTAGCGAACAGACCGGTGCGAAGGTGGCGGTTGATCTAACGATCCAGATCACCGATCAGCCCTTCTCGGATGGTTTGTTCCTGACCAATCTGCTGGAGGCCAGTACCATCAACTCGGCCGGTGAAGTGGATCGCCAGGCGCATGCGACGGAGTTTCGTGTCGGCGCGCCCGAGTTACGCCTGACACAGGGGGTTTATGCCATCGATAACCCCGCGGCGGCCATCGTTCCCGCACCGCCCGCAGACCCCTCACTGGCGCTGGTCGACTCCGATGCAATTGATGTGGATGCCGCCGATCAGGTGACCATCGTTACAACGATCGAGAATCTCGGCAGTAAATCAGCCTTTAATCTATTCATTGATGCGCCCGAGAACCCCCGGCTGCAGTGTTTGGAACTGGACGCGGCGGATGTGGTCAACGCACTGGGCACGCCGCTGAATTTCACCGGCAGCCGTTTGCAGGACGGTATTGTCATTGACGGGCCCTTACCCGGTAATGATCAGGTGCCACCGGCCGGCGGTGCTCCCTTTGCCGGCGATACGATATTGCTAACCCAGCGTTGCATTCTGGCTGCGGACGTGCGCGTCGGTGAGGACATCCTATCCACCGCTCGTGTGCTCTACAGTTCGACCCCAGGCTCGCCACAGCGCTTTCCGGAGAGCACGGATGATGCGCGCCTAACCGTCGCGTTGCCTTCTATCACCAAGCGCCGCGTCGCTGTTATCCCCAACTACTCCGGTGCTCCTGATACCGCGCATATCGGGGAGTTGGTTGACTATGAAGTGGTCATTCGGTTGCCGGAGGGCGTGACGCCGGAAGCCCGGTTTGAAGATCTTTTGGATCGGGGGCTGGCCTTCGTGTCGCTTAACAGCATTGACGGTGCGCCTGGTGTGAGCAGTTCGGAAGGCGCATTTGACTCGGCTGTATTGGCTAACGCCGCGTTTGTGGCAGAGTCTCCCCAGACACCGGACCTCGACCGACGGCTTCGAATTGGCCCCGGTAGCGGCGACGTCGGGCTCGGCACGCTCACCAACAGCAACACGGATAACGGGGTCGATGATACCGTGACGCTGCGTTACACCACGACTGTAATCAACTGGTCCGGCAACGTCAGTGGCAGTGAGCCAGCCAATTTGGCCCGGATCAGCTACCAGCTACCTGACCGTCGCGCTGAGACGCGCGTGGCGGCGGCGCCAATACGTGTTGTGGAACCAGTGATCGAACTGAGAAATCGCTTTATTCCCGCGACGGCTGATCAGGGTGCACCGGCCGCAATCAGTCTCCAAGTTCGCCATGAGGGTGGTTCAGAAACTGACGCGTTCCAACTGCGAGTAACAGATCTTTTTCCCTTCGGTGTTCGCGCTGACCCCAGCACGGTGATTACCCGCAACTGCAGCAAGGAACCGGATGGCATCACGGTAACGGAGAATCTGCTCCAAGTTTTGTGGGAGTTTTTTCCGCTGGGGGCGGAATGTACCATCGAAGTCCAGACCACCGGCCAGCCACCTTTGCCTGCCGGTGATCGCGTGCTTAACTGCGTGGATACGACCTGGGAAAGTCTGGATGATCGGGATCCGCTGCTGCCAGTGCCGCCGAGCAATCCCTTGGGTGCAGAGCGCACCGGTAAGGTGACCGATCCGGGAGGTTCTGCCAATAGTTATCTGCGGCGCGATTGTGCTGAGCTCAAGATTTTTGGTGTCAGCCTGACCAAATTCGTTTCCGACAGCACGCAGCGTCACACCAGTTCCGATGCGGGTGTGGAAGAACTCGCCATTGGTGAGGAGGTTACCTTCACACTGGCCGTGACGCTGCCCGAGGACCCTGTGACGCAGCTCCAGCTTACGGAAACCATGCCGCACAAGGCGGTCGTAATGGAGGTGGTGGGAACCAAAGTCTTGCCGCTGCCAGCCAATAGTCGGCTGGATTTCTCTGATCCCTTGGCGCAATTCCCGCCGCTGGTCACGGTCAGTGATGACTATCGCGGTGATGGTCTTGCAGATACCGTGCTATTCGATTTCGGTGGCCCAATCAGTAATGCCGTTGATGGTGTCGTGGATGATAGGGACCGTATTTTTCTGGAAGTGGTCGGTCGGGTAGTCGATCAGCCTGAAAACCGTTCGGGTGATGAGGAAGACAACGTCGCGCTGGTGACCTTCGGTGCGGGCATTGACGCCAGTGATGTGGCGGCGGTGCGGCTGGTGGAGCCGGCCCTGAACCTGCTGAAACAGTCTGAGCAGGTGGCGGTGGAAGCGGGCGATGTGGTGACCTATGAGTTGCTGGTGGAACATCGCCTCGACTCTCGCGCCGACGCATTCGATCTGCTCCTGAGCGAAGAGTTGCCTGCAGAACTCAGTCTGGTGCCCGGTAGCAGTAAGGTTGGGGCTATTTGTACTCTGCCGCCTTCAAGCGGTCCGCTGGAGTCGGCCACGGGCCTTAGTGTGGAGTGGTCCTCTTTCCCGCTGGGCAATCAGTGCGTGATCGAGTTCCAGGCCCGGGTCAGCGATGTCGCCGTTACCGGTTCCAGTATTCTCAATACCGCCACACTCGCCTGGCGTTCCCTGGACAACACTGTGACCAGCAGCGATGAACGGAACTATGCGGACCGTTCATCCTGGGAGATCAAACTGGCGGATTCGAACATTAGCAAGGAGTTGCTTGCTTCCAGTGTCCCGGAGACACCCTCCGAGGCCCTGCCCATTGGCGAGGAGGTCACCTTCCAGTTAAGCGCTTTCTTCCCTGACGGTGTCACGCTGAACACAACGGTCAAAGATTTGCTGCCGTTTAGAAATGGCCAGCTGCAGTTGTTATCCAGTCGCCTGGTGTCCATTGGGCGTGATCTGTCTTTCAGCGAAGCCGTCCTCCCCGGGGACCCGGGCATTGATTGTATTCCCAACTGCGAGCTTGGCGGCGTTGGCTTCCCCAATGTGGCTGAGTGGGATTTGGGTACGGTAACCAACGATCCCAGTCGCGAGACCTTTTTTGGAGAGCGTAGTGGGAGGATGGTGTTTGAAGTGATTGCCCTGGTAAAGGACCGTGATATTAACCAGGGGCGTCCGGAAGGCAGCGATTTGCTCCTTAACGAAGCCGTGCTTGAGGCCAACAAGCTGTTGTCCGGCGATGGGGCCAGTTTTTACCTGGTCGAGCCACGCTTGGCGCTGCGTCACAGAGATGATCAGGGCCGCCAGCTGGTGCCGGTTGTGGCCGGCCAAACCGTCCCCGTGAGGCTCACCATCGAGCACCAACTGAACTCCTCCTCGGCGGCCTTCGATCTCACGCTGCGCTACCGTCTTGATCCGCGTGCCAGCTGGGTTGCCGATGACGCGCTCAGCAGTTCCTGTCCGGGCATCGGGGTGGACTCCAGTGCGGCCGATGAGGTGGTATTTAGCTTCCCCTCGCTACTGCTATCGCAACGCTCCTGCGTGATCGATTTTCCCGTGCAACTCGCTAATGATCTGCCTATCCCGGGCCTCTACCAAGATCGCAGTGAACTGTTTTGGCGATCGGCCCCTGAAACCACGGAAGCTCGCGCTGGCACGGCGACTCGCCGGCTGGAGTATGTGGCCGGCGCACTGGCACGGCTGGAGAAGGAGGTGCTCTTTAGCAGTGACCCTTTAACCGACATCGGCAGCGGGCCTGATGCCTTGACGCAGTTGGCAGTGGGTGAGCGGGTGAGTTACCGGCTGACCGCCACGATAGCTGAAGGGGTATCCCAAAATGTTGAGCTCACCGATCTCCTGCCTGCCAGTGCTGGCGCTGGACGTCTGCTGATTCAGGATGCGGCCGTTGGCTTTGTGGGTGCCAACATCAGTACCACGGGGCCTGGTGTGGCGCAGATCGATAAGATCAGCAACACGGTAAGGTTCGATTTTGGTGACGTGACCAATCTGGCCGATGGGGTCACCGACCGGGATGACGAGATTGAAGTCTACGTAAACGCCCGTGTAGATGATGAGGATGAGTTTGCGCCGGTTTTCGCCAATGTCGATGGCGCGCAGTTGCTCAATGAGGCGCTGCTTCGTTTTGACCTGCCAGCACCCTTGCCACCGGAAACCCGCAGTGCCAGCGAGCGGGTCGAGGTGGTGGAGCCGGTACCACTGCTAAACAAGTCGTTTGGCAGTGTGGTGGCAGGGCGTGTGACCGTTGATCTGCTCTTGCAGAACGATGGACGGGCGCCGGCTTACAGTGCGCGCATCAGCGATCCCTTCCCGGAAGATGTCTGGCAGGCGAACAGTATGCAAGTCGTTAGCGTGCCACCCGGCTTTGAACTGCTACAAAGTTCCGCCGCTGGCGTAACGACGGTGACTCTGCGTCCCATCAATGGAGCGATTGCGGTTTCACCAGAGCTGGTTCTGCTGCCGGGCCAGTCACTGGCCGTGAGCTTTACTATGGATCTCCTGGCTGATCCTGCAAGCAGTTCCCTTATCAATACCGCTACGGCGACGGTGTCTTCCCAGCCCCAGGCTGATCCTGAGGGCCGGGATTATACGGATCAGGCCAGCGACAGCCTCGCTTTGCCGGTGCTGGATGTGCTTAAGAGCTGGTCCAGCACCGATAGCCCAGTGGTCCCTGGCAGTGACATTCTTTACACGGTCAGTCTGGTCAATAATGGCACGGCGGCTGCGACAAACGTTGTGATTAGTGACGTGCCCGATCCGCTTGGCACCTTTGTGGCAGGCTCCGTCGGTTCTTCGGATCCGGGTTTTACGGTTTCGACGGGCAATAGCTTGGGCGATCAGTTCATCATGGCTGCGTTTGCTGAGGTGCCCGCTGGCGAGAGCTATCAGTTTAGCTACCGTGTTCAGGTGCCCTTTCCCTATCCTGCCGGCGTGCTGCAG
>JABSSV010000069.1 GCA_013213875.1 Lysobacterales bacterium | reverse complement strand
CCCCTGCCCGCCAGTGTGCTGGCACGAGCGGCCGATACCGCCGCCTACTTGAAAATGGCGCCCGTGGGTAGTGGCGCCATGATCTATCGTCAGCGTGAGGATCTGCTCTTTGATGATCTTCCAGCGCGCAGTTTCCTGCAGTTGCAGCCTCGGGCCTTCGACCCTCAGGCGGCAGATTTTGAGCTGCCCAAAGCGGTGCCCAGCGTTTTTTCCTGAGCGATTCTGCATACGGTTCCAGTGCCTTTCACCGCAAAGTGGTAGACTGCTTACACGCCATTGTTTACCCCGCAATACAGGACCACCCCTATGTTCGACAGCAGCTTCACCATCGAGGGCTTTGACCCGGAATTGGCCACGGCCATTGAGCAGGAACGCACCCGTCAGGAAGATCACATTGAGCTGATTGCCTCGGAGAACTACGCCAGTCCGCGCGTGCTGGAGGCGCAGGGGTCGGTGCTGACCAACAAGTACGCAGAAGGTTATCCCGGGCGTCGTTACTACGGCGGCTGCGAGTATGTGGATGTGGCAGAACAGCTGGCCCGAGAGCGGGTTATGGAGCTGTTCGGTGCCAGCTATGCCAACGTGCAACCGCATTCCGGCTCCCAGGCCAACGCGGCGGTATTTCTGGCGCTACTGGAGCCCGGTGACACCATTCTCGGCATGAGCCTCGAGCATGGGGGGCACCTCACGCACGGTGCTAAAGTCAATTTCTCCGGTAAGAACTACAACGCGGTGCAGTACGGTGTGAACCCGGAGACGGCGCTGGTTGATTACGATGAGATACAGGCGCTGGCGGAAACGCATCGGCCCAAGCTGCTCATTGGTGGTTTTTCTGCCTACTCCCGGGTCATGGACTGGGCCCGCATGCGTGAAATTGCCGACAGTGTTGGCGCCTACTTCCTGGTGGATATGGCGCATATTGCCGGATTGGCCGCTGCCGGGGTGTATCCCAATCCCGTGCCACACGCGCATGTAGTGACGTCCACGACGCACAAGACACTGCGCGGGCCTCGCGGCGGTATCATCCTGTCGTCTGGCGATGAGGCCATGCACAAAAAACTCAACTCCGTGGTATTCCCCGGTACCCAGGGCGGTCCGCTCATGCACGTGATTGCAGCCAAAGCGGTAGCCTTTAAGGAAGCGCTGGACCCGGAGTTTGTGCGCTATCAGGAACGGACCGTGGACAACGCCCGCGCCATGGCAGAGGTGCTGATGGCACGCGGTTACAAGGTGGTCTCCGGCGGTACCGACAACCATTTGTTGCTGGTCGATCTGATCGGCCGGGACTTTACTGGTAAAGACGCCGAGGAGGCGCTGGGGCGTGCCCACATTACGCTGAACAAAAACACCGTGCCCGGTGAGCCGCGCTCGCCGTTTGTAACCAGTGGCCTGCGCCTTGGCACGCCCGCTGTCACCACCCGCGGTTTCGGTCGCGAAGAGTGTGTCACGCTGGCTTCCATCATGTGTGATGTGCTGGATAACATCGGTGACGAGACGGTGGAAGCTCAGGTGCGAACGGCTGCCACGCAGCTCTGCCACCGCTTCCCGGTTTACCAGGGTGCAGACACGGAGGCTCAGGGGCCAAGTCATGTGGTGCCCGCTCTGTAACCATCCGGAGACGCGGGTCGTAGACTCGCGGCTAACCCGGGACGGCATGCAGATTCGCCGCCGGCGCGAGTGCCTGAACTGTAACAACCGGTTCAACACCTTTGAGGCGCCTGAACTGAAAGCGCCGCGTATTATCAAAAGCGACGGTGTGCGCGAGGCCTTTTCCGAGGCCAAGCTGCGTAAAGGTATGCTTTTGGCGCTGGAGAAAAGACCGGTTGAAACGCGTGAGGTTGAACGCGCGATTCGTCGCCTGTTGCGCGACATCAGCGGTGTGGAAGATGCCGAAATCCCCAGTAGCCTGTTGGGTGAGTGGGTCATGCGCGAGCTGCGCGATCTCGATCAGGTCGCTTACGTGCGTTTCGCCTCCGTGTACCGCCGGTTTGAGGATGTGCAGGCCTTCCGCGATCTCATTGAGGGTCTTGAGCAGGCCCCGGAGGCCGATCAGCGGCAGATTTCCCTGCTGGAAAAAAATGCCAAGAAACTTCGGCGCGACTCTTGAGCTTCAGCGCCTTTGATCATGCCTGCATGACCCGTGCGCTGCGCCTAGCGCGCCGCGGTTTGTACAGCACCACGCCCAACCCCCGCGTCGGCTGCGTGCTCGCGCAGCAGGGGCAGCTCATTGCCGAAGGCTGGCACCTGCGTGCCGGCGAGGCGCATGCGGAAATACATGCCTTGCGCGAAGCGGGTGCGGCAGCCGCTGGTGCAACCGCTTATGTGACGCTGGAACCCTGTTCGCATCAGGGCCGCACCGGTCCCTGCGCGCAGGCCCTGATAGATGCGGGAGTTGGGGCGGTAATCGTTGCAACGCGTGATCCAAATCCGCGCGTGGCTGGCCAGGGCATTGCCATGCTGCGTGCTGCCGGCATTAAGACCTGTGAGGGCTTGCTGAGTGACGAGGCCAGGGCACTGAATGTGGGTTTTTTCAGCCGCATGCTGCGCGGTCGTCCCTGGGTGCGGGTTAAGCTGGCGCAGAGCCTGGATGGTCGTACGGCGCTCAAGGACGGCAGCAGCGCCTGGATTACCGGTACGGCAGCGCGTCAGGACGTACAGCGCTGGCGGGCGCGCGCTTGCGCGGTGCTGACTGGTCTGGGCACGGTGCAACGGGACAATCCGTCCCTGAATGTGCGTCTGCCCCGGGTGCAGCGACAGCCGCTGCGGGTCATCGCGGATAGCCGCTGGCAAACACCGGCAGCGGCACGCACGCTGCACTTGCCGGGTGCGACGTTGGTTGCCGGGCGTGCCGATGTGCCGGTGCCGGCAGCCCTCGAGGCGGTGACAGAGTGCCTGCCACTGGCCACGGACGGGGGTCGGGTTGACCTGGCCGCCCTGCTGGAGGCGCTGGCTGACCGGGAGCTCAACGAAGTTCATGTGGAAGCCGGGGCAGGCCTCGCCGGTGCCCTGCTGGAGGCGCGCTTGATGGACGAATTGCTGCTGTATCAGGCGCCCGTTGTACTGGGCAGCGATGCATTACCGACGCTCGCGATTAAGGGACCGTCACAGATGCAGGATCGGCAGCACTTTGCGTTGGAAGAACAGGTCATGGTGGGCGAAGACTTGAGAATCCGCCTACGGCCTCAATATTGCGAGGACTGATGTTTACCGGAATTGTCACAGGGCTGGGTCGACTGGCCACCATGGAGCCCGCGGGCGAGGATCAGCGCATGACTTTCACCGTTGACGGTGAAGGGCTTGAGCAGGCCCGGGCCGGCGACAGTATGTGTGTGTCCGGCGCCTGCCTGACCATGCTGGCGCCCGGCAACGGCCAGTTCAGTGCTGATGTATCCACGGAAACGCTGGCCAAGACCCGTCTCGGCGATTTGCGACCCGGTGATCAGGTGAACCTGGAGCCGGCACTGCGGGCTGAAGACCGGCTCGGTGGCCATTTGGTCAGCGGACACGTTGACGGCGTGGGTGAATTGCTGGCCCGTGTGCCGGACGGGCGCTCGGAGCGTTTTCACTTTCGCGTGCCAGCCAGTCTGGGGCGCTATGTGGCCCCCAAGGGATCCATCTGTATTGATGGTGTGAGCCTGACGGTGAATGAGGTGGACAGGAATGAATTTCAGGTCTGCATCATTCCGCATACGTTGACGGTAACCACGCTGGGCGCGCTGGAGCCCGGCGCGCGCGTGAACATCGAAGTGGACATGATCGCGCGCTATCTTGAGCGCCTTATGCTGGCAGAAAAAGAATGAAGCTGAATACGATTCCCGAACTGATCGAGGACATACAAGCGGGCCGCATGGTCATTCTCATGGATGATGAGGACCGCGAAAATGAAGGTGATCTGATCATGGCCGCGAGCCAGGTGCGGGCCGAAGACATCAACTTCATGGCGCGCTATGGCCGGGGTTTGATCTGCCTGCCGCTCACGCGCCAACGCTGCAGCCAGCTGGCTTTGCCGCTCATGGTGAACAAGAACGAGGCGCGCTTTGCGACCAACTTCACGGTTTCTATCGAGGCGGCAGAGGGGATTACCACCGGCATCTCGGCCGCCGATCGGGCCCATACGGTACGTACCGCTGTGGCGGAGGGGGCAGGCCCCGGTTCCATCTCCCAGCCCGGGCATATTTTCCCGCTTATGGCCAATCCCGGTGGCGTACTCTCACGCGCAGGCCACACGGAAGCTAGCGTTGATCTGGTCTCGCTGGCGGGGCTGGATCCTTCCGCGGTACTGGTGGAGATTCTGAATGAAGACGGCACCATGGCACGCCGGCCGCAGCTGGAAGTGTTTGCCAGGGAGCACGGTCTCAAGCTGGGTACCATCGCCGACCTGATTCGCTACCGTCTTGAAAATGAACGCACCGTGGAGCTGGTGTCTTCGCATGAGGTCAATACGGACTTCGGTCCTTTTACCTTGCACACCTATCGCGACACGATTGAGCAACGCCTGCATCTTGCGCTCATGAAGGGAACGCCCGGTGATGAACCCACGCTGGTGCGCGTGCACGTGCAGAATCCGCTCAGCGATGTGGTCGGGATTCAGCGTGAGGATTTTGGCCTGCCGCTGCGCGTGGCCATGGCCGAGGTGGAACGCCGCGGCAGTGGCCTGGTGCTGGTGCTAGGCGGGCATGATAATGATGATGCGCTGTTGCGCCGCATTCAGTCCGAGCCCGAGCCCGATATCGAGCCGTCCGGTGATAATCGACGGTCCCGGGAACTTCGAACCTACGGCATCGGGGCGCAAATCATTGCTGATCTCGGTGTGCAGCGCATGCGCATTCTGAGCGCGCCGACCCGGCTGACTGGACTTTCCGGTTTCGGTCTGGAAGTGGTGGACTACGTTGAACCGGCCGGAGATGGAGAGGAAGGCTGATGGAAACGATTGATCTCGCCGTGCCGCAGCGACCCTTGCGTATCGCTCTGGTTGCAGCACGCTTCAACCAGTTTATTACCGATCAGCTGATTGCCGGTGCCCGCGACGCGCTGCAGGCCCATGGCGTGCATGAGGAGCAGGTGACCCTGGCCTGGGTGCCGGGCGCTTTCGAGCTTCCCCTGGCCGCTGAGAATCTGCTTGCGCACGGCGGTTTTGACGGTGTGGTTGCCCTGGGTGCAGTCATTCGCGGCGGTACGCCGCATTTTGACTATGTGGCCGGGGAGTGCGCGCGCGGTCTGCTCGATGTCAGTCTCAAGCACGGCAAGCCGGTGGCTTTTGGCGTGCTTACCACGGATACCATCGAGCAGGCGCTGGAGCGGGCCGCGCAGGACGAGGGTAACAAGGGCTTTGATGTGACCATGGCAACGCTCAATATGATCGCCCTGAGCGACCGGATCGGCACGCATGGCTGAGCAAAAGCAGTGGGAGCCCCGTCGCCGGGCCCGCCGCCGGGCGCTGCAGGCCCTGTATCAGCAGGAAATCACGGGCCAGAGCGTCGACGAAATCATTATCCAGTTTCTGGATGCACAGGATTTCAGCGCTGTGGACGAGGCCTATTTCAAACAGCTGGTTCACGGCGTGGACGAACAGGGCAAGGCCCTGGTGGAAGACCTGAAACCGGTTCTGGACCGGGATTTCGATCGTCTGGACACCATGGAACGCATTCTCCTGAGACTGGGGGCCTGGCAGTTCCGTCATGAACCGGGGACGCCCTTCCAAGTGGTGATCGAAGAATCGATTGATCTGGCCAACCGCTTTGGCTCCGATCAGACGCCGGCCTATGTCAACGCGGTGCTGGACCGGGCCGCCCGCGCCTGGAAGCTGCCGGGCACCGACAGCGCTGTCGACTAGCCGGGTGCGCGAGTTCGAGCTGATTGAGCAATTGCGCCGGAAACTTCCGGCCAGCAAACCTGGGGTCACGCTCGGTATCGGTGATGATGCGGCCTTGCTCCAGGCCCCAAGCGGCGCAACTTTGGCGGTTTGTACCGACACGCTGAATGAGGGGGTTCATTTTCTGCCGGACCATCCGCCGGCCGAACTCGGTCACAAGTCGCTGGCGGTCAACCTGTCTGATCTGGCCGCCATGGGTGCCAGCCCCCGCTGGGCCCTGCTGAATCTGAGTCTGCCTGCTGCTGATGAGTCCTGGTTGGAGGGGTTTACAGCGGGCTTCCTGTCCCTGGCCGAACGCTATGG
>JABSSV010000068.1 GCA_013213875.1 Lysobacterales bacterium | reverse complement strand
CGTTGCTGTTCGTGGTCTGGATACTGTCCTGGCTGCTGTCCTATGTGAGCTTTGAGGTCATTGATCCGCGGACGGGCCTGCCCATCGTGGTCAATAATCAGCTGACCGGTTCAGCCATTACCACCTTTATGTCCTCGCTGGTGACCAACTTCTCCGGCTTCGGGCCCGTGGGAACCGTGCTCGTGGCCATGCTTGGCATCGGCGTGGCTGAACATTCGGGCTTTATCAATACGAGCCTGCGGGCTTTGCTGGGTGTAACGCCCAAGGCGCTGCTCACGCCCATAGTGATTTTTGTCGGCGTTATCAGCCACTCGGCGGTTGATGCAGGCTATGTGCTGGTGATTCCCCTGGGCGGCCTGATCTTCTATGTGGCCGGGCGCCATCCGCTGGCGGGTATTGCGGCCGCTTTTGCGGGTGTGTCCGGGGGCTTTTCCGCCAATCCGGCCCCGTCATCGTTAGATCCAATGCTGCAATCACTGACGCAAGTGGGAGCCCGGATTCTTGATCCGGCGATCGTTCTCAACCCGCTTAATAACTACTTCTTTACCGCTGTCTCATCGCTGCTGATCGTGGCCGTAGGCTGGTATCTCACGGATAAGGTGGTGGAACCCCGGCTGCGCGGTACGGCGGTGGATGGGGATCTGGATGACCTGCCCAAGATGGAATCGCTCACCCCCTTGGAGCGCAAGGGCATGTGGACGGCCGTGGCGGTCATGCTGGCTGGCCTCGCCTTGGTGGTCATTACGGCGCTGCCGGCGGATTCTGCCTGGCGCAATGCCGAGGGTGATCTGGTCAAGGGTGATGCGCCGATCATGCGTTCGATTGTGACGCTGATCTTCCTGCTATTCCTGATTCCCGGCGTGGTGTACGGGCTGGTGGCCGGGACCATCAAAAGCAGTAAGGACATGATTGCGGGCATGACCAATGCCATGGGGCAGATGGCTTACTACCTGGTCATCATGTTCTTCATCGCCCAGTTCGTGTACGCCTTTGGAGCCTCCAACTTGGGTGCCTTGTTGGCGCTCGAGGGTGCGGCATTGCTCAAGGCGCTGGCGCTACCCTGGCAGGTCACCATCATCGGGATTGTGCTGCTCACCGGTTTCGTCAATATTTTCGTTGGCTCGGCCAGTGGCAAGTGGGGGCTGCTGGCACCGATCTTCGTGCCCATGCTCATGACGCTGGGAATTTCCCCGGATCTGACCCAGGCCGCCTATCGCGTGGGGGATTCCAGCACCAATATCATTACGCCGCTGATGCCGTATTTCCCCCTGGTGGTGATTTACTGCCAGCGCTATGTGAAGGGCACGGGCATTGGCACCCTGGCGGCCATGATGCTGCCGTACTCGATCACCTTCCTGGTGCTCTGGACCGGATTCCTGCTGCTGTACACCTTCTCCGGGCTGCCGCTGGGATTTCTCAGTAGCTATAGCTATCCGGCGGGCGGTTAGGGCCGAACAGGCGGGCCGCGGTGGCGGAAGCCATCGCGGTGCTGACAGGGGCTTTTAGCCCGGGGCGGCGCTGCTAGCGGTCCTCACCGCTGCTGCGTGCCACACGTTCTGCCTTGGCCAGCACCGATTGCTCCAGGCTGGCTTTGTAGGCGCGGATGCGGTCGCGCAGCTGCGCATCGCCGGTGGAGAGCATTTGCGCGGCCAGAATGCCCGCATTGCTGGCGTTATCAATGGCGACCGTGGCCACGGGAACGCCGGCCGGCATCTGGACGATGGACAGCAGGGCGTCCTCACCCGCCAGGCAGGTTGCACTGACCGGTACACCGACCACTGGCAGCGGGCTGATGGCTGCCACCATGCCGGGTAGATGCGCCGCACCGCCGGCACCGGCGATGATCACCCGCAAGCCGCGCTGCTCCGCATCCCGGGCATATTCATACAGTCGATCTGGCGTGCGATGGGCGCTGACCACGGTTAGCTCGTAGCTTACCTGCAGCTCATCCAGCAGCGTAGCGGCCTTACTCATCACGGGCAGGTCCGAATCGCTGCCCATGATAATACCGACGCGGGCGTGGGTGGCATTGTCGCTCATGATGTCTGGGTCTCCTTGCCGGGCTCTGCGGGAGCCTTGTTGCTGTTGAATAGCGATTGCAGGGTCTGTTCGGCGGCGGCGCGAGCGCGGCTTGTGTCGGCCGCCAGCGCGGTCAAATGCCCCATCTTGCGCCCGGCCTGGCCGGTGCTCTTGCCGTACCAGTGAATGGCTACCGGGCAGTCGCCCAGGCGATGTTCCACCCCGGGGGTGGGCGCGCAGGCCGCCTTCAGCCCTTCGTCGTAGAGAATATTCACCATCACGGCAGCGTCCGCGGCGGCCGTAATCGGCGCCAAGGGCAGCCCCATGACCGCGCGTACATGCTGCTCGAATTGGGAATGCTCGAAGCCTTCCAGGCCCAGGTGACCGGAATTATGGACACGCGGTGAAATCTCGTTGATGGTCACCTCACCGGCCGGATCAACGAACAGCTCCACGGCAAAAACACCGGGCGTGTCCAGGCTGGCGATGGCCTGACGCGCTATCTGCTCACAGCGGGCGACCAGTTCCGGTGCCACCTCAGCCGGGCTGCTGACCGCGTGCACGGCGTTATAGCGCGCATCAAAATCCATGGAGACCGGCGGGTAGCATTGCAGTTCACCATCGCGACCCCGTGCCACCACCACGCCAATCTCCAGGCAGGGGTCGAGCGCCGGCTCCAGGTAACTGGGGACGGCCCACAGCCCGGCCAGGTCGGCCTCCGTGCGCAGTAACTGCACCCCCTTGCCGTCATAGCCGCCGCGGTGGGCTTTTTGCACCACCGGCAGCGTCCAGGGGTCCTGGCCCAGCGCGTCCGGCACCTGCCCCTGAGTTACGGTCAGGTAGGGCAGGGTGGGCAGACCGGTCTCTTCCAGCCAGGCCTTTTGAATGCCCTTGTCCTTGAAGCGCGAGAGCGTGCGGGTATCGGGATAGACCCGGAGCTTGCCGGCGGCCACGGCCTGATCCAGCAGGGCCAGGGATTCGTCAGGTATGGCTTCCAGTTCGAAGGTGATCACATCGCTGGCATCGATCAGCTGCTGTACCGCCTCCAGATCACCCAGCCCAGCGGTGATCACCTGATCGGCATAGGGCACGGCGGAGCCGGCCGGATTGGCTTCCAGGATCGTGCTGTGAAAGCCCAGCTTGCTGGCCTCCTGGCACAGAAACATGCCCAGCTGGCCGCCCCCCATGATGCCCAGTCGTCTGGGCTTGAAAGATTGCTTCTCGTTCACTTTGCCTACAGCCTGGCTGGCCCGTCGTGAAAACGGCGTAGCATACCCGAATTGGGCGTCTGAAGCTTGTATCCGCCCCGTCTGACCCCGCGGGTCAGACCGTGGGAATCAGAACTTCAGGCTGGCGTAGACGCGCAGCTGACGGGGTTCGAATACGTGGTAGTGCACGTCTTCAATGCCGGCAGGCGGCTCGCCCGCAAGCCGGGAAGCGTAGTAGTACTGGATATCCCGATCGTCGCTGTCGAACAGGTTGAGTAAATCGACCTGTATTTGCCAGCGCTCATTGCCCCAACCCAGGGCCAGATTGGCCATGGTGGCGTCGCGACCGGTGACGCTGTCGTCTTCAATCAGCGGTGCGCCATCGAAGTAGCGCAGGCGGAAAGAGCCAAACCAGCCGCTCTCAAAGCGTGCGCTCAAGGCGCCGGTGGCAACAAAGGGCAGGGCGCCGGGGATGGCACGCTCGTTGCTGGGTGCGTCGGTGAATTCCGAATCGGTCCAGGCAAAGTCCGCTTCCAGGCTCCAGACATCGTCGAGCGCGTAGAAGTTATTCCACTCAACGCCCCAGCGGCGGCTGCTGCCCGCCGCTTCCGTGGTGCCGGCATCACCCACGAACAGCAGCTCCGAATCCAGTTCCAGGTACCACAGGGCCAGGGAGACGTTCCAACTGTCCTGCCATACCGATTTGAAGCCGATTTCCGCGCCCTTGGAGCGCACCAGCGGATTGACCGGATCGACGGGCTCGCCGCTGGCCGGATCAATGCTGATGGTGGTACCACGCGCATCGTTGGAATGGAAGCCGAAGCCAGCGCTGAGGTACAGCTCGGTGAGGTCGGATACGCTGTAGATCAGGCTCGCTTTCGGGCTGACAATTCTGTCGCTGTCATCGCCTGAGTTGACGGGCAAATCGGAACGTACATCAAAGCGGTAATAGTCGCCGCGAATGCCGAGCACGGAGCG